>ONDN01000023.1 GCA_900316595.1 uncultured Mycoplasmataceae bacterium
AGTAATAGTTGCAGTTCCTTCACTAAGTGCTTTAATATTTCCATTCTGATCAACATCAACAACATCTTTATTATTTAATTTTCAAGCTACATTTTTATTGGTTGCATTTTCTGGCAAAACATTTGCTGTTAGTTTATAAGAATCTCCTAGAATTAAAGATAACGTCTTTTTATCTAATTCAATACTTTGAACTGGAATTGTTTGTTTTTTACCACAACTTGACAATACCATAGGAGTAACTGCACTTACAGATAATGTGCCTATGGTAGAAAATAATATCGATTTGATAATTTTTGATTTCATTTTTTTAATAATGAAATAACATTTATGTTTATATTATATGATTAGATAAAAATTAAAACCCCCTATACAAGATAAAGAACCACTGTAAATCTATCAGTGGTTCTTTTTAAATTATGCGTAAATTTTATTTTGCGGCAATTTGTTTAGACTTAACAACTTCTTCAACAATACTTTTAGGAGCTTGTGCATAATGACTAAATTGCATTATATAGTTGCCTCGTCCTTGAGTAAAGCTACGTAAATCAGTTGCATATCCAAACATTTCTTTCAAAGGAACTTTGGCTTTAATAATTTGAGCATTGCCTCTTTGTTCAGTTCCAATGATATTACCACGACGTGATGAAATATCTCCCATAGCATCACCAAAATATTGTTCTGGAACTGTTACATCAACTGACATAATTGGTTCTAATAGAACTAAACCACAAGTTTTTGCAGCTTCTTTTAGTGACATACTTGCTGCAATCTTAAATGCCATATCTGATGAGTCAACTTCATGGTATGAACCATCATATAATGTTGCTTTAATATCAATTAGTGGATAACCAGCAAGAGGACCTGATTTTATTGCATCCATGATTCCATTATTAATTGATTTAATGTATTCTTTAGGAACTTTACCACCAACAATAGCATCAACAAATTCATAACCTTTAGTTGGATTTGGTTCATATTTAATAACAACATGACCATATTGACCTCTACCACCTGATTGTTTAATATATTTACCTTCTGCACTACCGGTTTTAGTAAATGTTTCACGGTAAGCAACCTGTGGTGCACCAACATTAACTTGAACATTAAATTCACGACGCATACGATCAACAATAATATCTAAGTGTAATTCACCCATACCTGAAATAATTGTTTGACCAGTTTCTTCATCTGTAAATGTTTTAAATGTTGGATCTTCTTCAGCTAGTTTACTTAAAGCAATGGCCATTTTTTCTTGATCAGCTTTAGTTTTTGGTTCAACAGCTAAAGAAATAACAGGGTCAGCAAACTTCATTGATTCAAGTTTAATATTAATACCTTCATCTGCTAATGTATCTCCTGTAATTGTTGATTTTAATCCAATTACAGCACAAATATCACCAGCACGAATTTCATCAATTTCAGTACGATTATTAGAACTCATCTTTACAAGACGAGAAATACGTTCTTTAACATTTTTAGTTGTGTTCATTACATAACTACCTGCTTTTAATACACCAGAGTATACACGAACGAAAGTTAATCTTCCGATGAATGGGTCAGTAGCAACTTTGAATGCTAAACCACAGAATTTTTCATCATCATTTGGTTTTACTTCTACAGGTTGATCATTATCATCATAACCTTGAATTGATGCTACATCAATAGGAGATGGCAAGAAGTCAACAACAGCATCCATCATTTTTCTAACACCTTTATTTTTGAAACTTGATCCACAAATAACTGGAAAGAAATTAGATGTTAATGTTCCTTTACGGATACACATTTTAATTTCATCAACTGATAATTGTTCACCATTTAAATATTTATTCATACAATTATCATCAAAACCAACAACTTCGTCCATCATTATGTTACGGTATTGATTTGCTTTATCAATTAAGTCAGCAGGAATGTCTTTAACTTCTGCTGTTTCATTTTCATCGCCTTTATAATAGTATGCCTTCATTTCAACAAGGTCAATTAAACCCTGAAAATTATTTTCAGATCCAATAGGATATTGAATTGCCACGCCATTAGCACCAAGTCTTGTCTTTAGTGATTTTACTGATTCTTCAAAATTAGCACCAACTTTATCCATTTTATTTACATAAACAACACGAGGTACATGATATTCACTAGCTTGACGTCATACTGTTTCGGTTTGTGGTTCAACACCATTTTGAGCATCAAGAACAGTAACAGCACCATCAAGCACACGAAGTGAACGCTCTACTTCAACAGTAAAGTCTACGTGCCCAGGAGTGTCGATTAAATTTAATTCGTGATCTCTTCAAACACAATATGTAGCTGCTGATGTAATAGTAATTCCTCGTTCTTTTTCTTGTGCCATTCAGTCCATTGTAGCAGCACCATCATGTGTTTCACCTATTTTGTGAATTCTATTTGTTAAAAATAGTACACGCTCTGATGTAGTAGTTTTACCTGCATCAATATGTGCCATAATACCAAAGTTTCGGTATTTATCCATTGGAAAATTTCGAGCCATATTTTATTCCTAATCCTTGTCAATAATTAATTAAAATCGTAAATTTGCAAATGCTTTATTTGCCTCTGCCATTTTGTGAGTATCTTCACGTTTTTTAACTGCTGAGCCAATGCCATTACTTGCATCAATTATTTCATTACTCAAACGTTCAATCATAGTTTTTTCATTACGACTTCTTGAATATAAAACTAATCATCTTAATCCTAATGTTATTTGTCTTTGAGGAGAAACTTCAGTAGGTACTTGATAGTTAGCACCAGCAACACGACGAACTTTAAGTTCTAATGCTGGCATAATGTTTTCTAATGCTTTATTAAATACATCCATTGCTGGTTTTTTTGTTTTTTCTTCAACACGTTTAAATGCTCTATATAGAATATCTTGCGCTTTTGAACGTTTACCATCTCACATTAACATATTGATGGCTTTAGTTACCAATTTAGAATTGTAAATTGGGTCTGGTAAAACATCTCTTTTTTTAGCTTGATTCTTACGCATAATGATCCTCCTTTATTATTAGGCAGCAGCCTTAGGTGTTTTTGCACCATAAGCTGATCTTTGTTGTTTACGATTACCCACACCTTGTGTATCATATA
>ONDN01000001.1 GCA_900316595.1 uncultured Mycoplasmataceae bacterium
ACCAAATTACTAAAAATAAGAATTTAGCTTTATTAGTTGGTGTTGGTAATATAGGAATTAATAAAGGATTTACTAGTCCATCACATCGTATTGCTGAATTCATTTCAGACATATTAAGTGAAAATGAAGATGGAAGAACATTAATTGCATGTAATAATTTTGATTTTTACACAATTATGACTATTGCTAAAATTTGTGCTGAAAGAAATAGACCATTTTTAATTTATAGTAAATCCGCTTCACAAACATTTCAATTCTTGTGTAAAAAGAATTATTTTTTAAATAAAAATATTAACTTTATTAAAGATACTGAAATAATGCAATCTAAGAATGCTGTAATAATAATTACAGCTATACATCAAAAACTATTTGAAAAAATGGAAAACATATTAAATGATGAAGATCCTAAATTAAAAATATTGCCTACTGACTATTTTGTATATGCAATGCATACTGTAAGTGGCTATGAAAAATTAGAATCAACTCTATTTGATCATATAGTTTACTCAAATGCAAAAAAGATTATTAAATTACCTAAGGAATTAATAACTGCTTCAGCTTCTGCTGAAGATCACAAATTCTTAATAGGTTTATTACGACCTAAATATGCAATTCCATTAAATGGTTTATATATGAACTTCATCCAATATAGAGATGCAGCATCTAAATCATATATTCAAAAATCAAATATTTTAATCTTATCTAATGGTGAATTAATTGAATTTGATAATGGTATATTACAAAAACCACATAAATTTATTAAACAACAATTACAATTTGTTAATGTTACAGGAGCTGTTGATTCCGGATCTGCATCTATATTTGAAAGAGAACAGATGGCAAGCAATGGAGTATTACTAATAGATTTATTGATTGATAATCAAAAAAAGATAGTTACTCATCATAATTTCTCATCTATTGGTGTTATCAATATGACTGATGAAAACATGAAAATCATTAATGAAATTAATGAAGAATGTTTAAAGCAAATTAATGAGAATCTTGAAAAGCAAGTACTTGATAAAACTAAATTATTGAATACAAAGGAGTTTAAATATTTTATTAAAAAAATATTTACTAAATATTATGACAAGAAGTTTGAGAAAAAACCTCTAGTAGTAACTACTTTAGTTTTTAGAAAAGATAGATAAATAAGTAATATATAACTATATATCTTATGGATAATAAACCAACCGAAAATACTTGTAATGATATAAATGATCTTAGTCAAATAAATTCATTTGAGCCTTATTCGGAATTAGATAATAAAAAGAAAAATGTTAAACAATTGATAATAAAAATTATTTTATTATCAATTTTAATATTTGCCATTCTTAGAATTCCATTGTGTGGTTGTTATATTGATGCTTTTTTATTTGAATATTTATTTGGATTTGGAAAATATTTGATTTATATCTTTTCTATTATTTTTATTTGTGTATCTTTTTTTAATCTAACAATCAAAAAAAGATTTATTATTGGTGCATCATTAATTGCCATATTGGTATCAATAGTATTCTCAACAATATCAACTATTTGATTTGAAAGCTCTGTTTGAGAAAAAATATATGATTCAGATCCTAACAAATCTAATTTTGTTATGCGGCTTAGTTATTACCATAATAACTATTTTTTGCCTTATGCTATCAAAAATATTTGGTCATATGCATACAAAGATGTAAATAGTTTATGATTTATGAACACTAGGATAACTATGCCTAAAGGCAATGAAACTCCTAATTTTGCTTTTATTGTTTCTGGTGGTTTAATTGGTGAATTTATTGTTTCTATAAATTATTGAATTACTATATTATTTGCCATTACTTTAATTGTTTTAATTTGTTTGATGTTAATTAAAAAAACAAACTCAAAAATTGGAACTTGAATTAACAATAAAATTAATAGTTTTTTTAGTAAAACTAAAAAAAATGACAAGGATGATGTACATAATACAACTCAAAATAGTGATCAAAATATTAAACACACAAAATTAAAAACACGATCTTTTGACACACCTGATAAGTTTGACACTAATACACCACCATTAAGCTTTTTAAATGATACAAGTGTAGATAACAATGTTTATAATAAAATAGATGCTAATAAAAGCAAAGAAATAATTACTCAAGTCCTTGAGAAAGCAAATTTGAAGATAAAATTTGATAGTATTAATGTCATGCCCTTATTCACTGAAATTAAATTTCATGGAAACCAAGCGAAAGATGTTGATGGATTTATTAAAAATGGCAGTGAAATCGCTTGCTCTCTTCAACTAGAAGAATTTTACATTTTAACAAGGGGAAATTATATTGTTTTTGAATATAAAAATGCTAAATTATCAAAAGTATCAATTAAATCAATACTTGTAAACAACAATATAGGCAATAATAAATGTTATGCCGTTGTTGGTGTTGATGAAAATGGTAACCCATTATTTATGGATTATAAAATAGATGAATCTATTTTAATTATTGGTGAAAAAGGTTCAGGCGTTAGCATGCTATTATCATGTTTAATAATAACATCTGTATATATGTCTTCTCCAGTATTTTTAAATATTGACATTATTTCTAAAGAGAAAAATTCTGCTATTCAATCAATAATTAATATTCCTCATATTAAAGAAGTAATTTCTGCTGATTCATCTGATGATGTTAAAAAAATATTAGATAAATACGTTAAAGAAATTAAACTTCGTCAAGCAAAATTAACAAATGCCAATGTTAGTGATCAAAAATCATTTAATAAAGTATGCAAAAAGTTCAATGAGAAACCAATGGTAACTAAAGTTCTTGTAATTAATAACTTTGACCAAATGATTAAAAATAATATTCAATATATTTCACAAATTAATTATATTTTGCAAAATTGTAAGAAATTAGGCATTTGTCTCATTCTAAGTTCTTCAGAAATAAATAATGAAATGCTAAATAAAAACATTATTAATAAAATACATAACATATTAGTATTAAAAACTAACTCAGCACAGCAGAGCTTAAAATTATTAAATAACAAACGCGCCTGCCAATTATATGGTAGTGGGGATGGATATTTAATAACTTCAGTCAATAAGAATAATAGGGTAAGATTCCAAACATGTTATTTAGGACAAATTGAATTAACTAACATTGTAAAAATAATTAATAATTTCTATAAATCAAATAAAAATTAGAGGCCTTATACAAGATAAAGAACCACTGGTAGCTTTCCAGTGGTTCTTTTTAAATTATGCATAATCTAGTTTCGCTCGCAAATTTTCTGCTCTCAAGTTTCTTGACTTCTATCTTCTATTAAACGCAAAAGATTAATTACAATTATCGATTAGACACACAAATCTGTTTTTAGAATTTATACACTAATCTCTAAACCAATTATCTTCTTAATTTATCTTTATTTATTTTCCTAGTAAAAATCAAATCCAACATGAACTATCATAATACTATTCAACTAAACAAAAACTTTTCAATAGATAGTTGACAAGTTACAATCAAACATTACGATTGGCTTGCATAATAATTAAACCATAAAATAACAAATTTTCTTAAAATTTTTTGTTAAATTTATAATTTAAAATTTTTAAAATTAATCAAATTTATCACCTTTTTTAAATGGAAGGTTGCCATTTATTATTTGTTCTATAAATGTTATTTTTTTACCAGGAAGTTGTATTTGTTCAAGGCATATTGCTTTATCTTTTGTAGCAACAAATATACCTTGGTCACTAATGTTAATAATTTCGCCACACTTGTAGTTGTCTGTATTCATAGAATTATTGATAGTTGCTTTATATACTTTAATACTCAAATTGTTAATTAGTGTATAGGCAATACGTTTTTCATACAATGCACGTATTTTAGCGTCAATAAATTTAGCTTGTTTGTTTCAATCTATTTTTTTATCATCCCTAGAGATTGGACTAACAAATACAACTTTAGATTCATCCTGAGTTGTAGTTTTAATATTTTTATTAAATAACTTGTCAAGATTATTAGTTAAATATTCATAAATGATTTTTTTAATTTTCTCTCTTAAACTACTACCTGTTTCATTACTATCGATTTTTATTTTAATTTGATCAATTATAGGTCCTGCATCTAATTCAGGAGACATTACCATAAAACTAACGCCTGTAAATTGATCACAATTTAAAATTGCGCTTTCAATTGGTGTGGCTCCTCGATATTTTGGAAGCAATGATGGATGAATATTTAAACATTTATATTCTGGATAATCAATTATTTCTTTAGGGATAATTTTCCCATATGAGCAAACTAAAATCATATCTGGTTTAGTTGCTAAAATTTCATTAAGGCATAAGTTTAATTTTTCTGGTTGAAATAATTTTAAATTATTTTTTATAGCAATTTCTTTTATTGGAGAAATTATAATCTCTTTTTTTCTACCACTTGGTCTATCTGGTCTAGTAACAATACCAACAATATTAACATTAGAAACAAGTAGTGCTTCTAATGCTACTACTGATACATCATCAGTACCGAAAAAAAGTATTTTTTTAGAATTTGTATTCATTGCTAAATATATTATATGTATTGATTATTCTTTATTTTTTGTTGTTTTTTTCTTGCTGCTTTATCTGTTTCTTAGCAAGTTTAGCTTTAAGTTTTTCTTGTTTCTTTAGTTCTTTTTCCTCTATTTTTTTATTGCGCTCAATTTCAGCATCACGAATAGGGGCAATTCATTCCATTTCCTTATTATAATCACATAAACCATTAATAAATATTTGACGATCTTGTGTTTTTCGATCAATCCTATGGACAACTACTTCGCATTCAATTGCTTGAGGTGGAAAAATCTTGCCAGTTTTTACATTTTGTGTTTGAAAACACACAACATATAAATCTCTTATAGGTGGGCGAACGAATTTTGCTTTTTTATTGGTTGTTTTTACTTGCTTTTTTTCAAGAGCATATTGATAATCTCTAATCCTATTAACTATTCTTTGTTTCTTTCTAGAATAGCTTGAATCATTAGGATTTATATAGTAAATGTCATTTCTTTTGGCCACATATGAGCTAATGATCTTATTTCCATACTGATCAGAATCTTTTAAATATTGCTTAATAGACTTTCAAACTTCATCTTTATTATGCCTTGCTGAAATAAGAGCCTTATTTCGTTCAGCTCTTTTTTTCTTAATTGTGATAGGAATCATGACAATAAGAGCAACACCAATAAGTGCAATGATTATAATCATACCGGAATTACCCATAATCAATCCTCCAAAGCAATATTTATATATTTTTATATATAATACATTTAATATCATTTTATGGCTAATATTAAAACAAACATTAAATCTATTCGTAAAACAGCAAAAAGGCAAAAAAGAAATCAATCTGTAAAAACAACTTACAAAAACAATATTAAACGTGCTAGAAATTCAGGAAAATTAACTGATTTAAGCAAGTCATATAAATCAATTGATTCTGCATTAGCAAAAGGTATAATCACTAAAAATAAAGCTAATCGTTTGAAATCTCGCACAATTAAGGCTGCTAATAAAATAAATAAAACTAAAGCATAAATTTAATGAAAATTTGAAAGAAAAGTAAGCTATTCTCATTATTATTGCCAACATTGGCAATAATTTCTTCTAGTCTACCTTTATGTAGTTGTGGTTCTAAAGGCAATGAATTTAATAATTTATATTATGGTAACATAACTCCACAAATAAATAAAAAAAATAGAAAAAAAGTTATGAGTATAGCAGCTAATCATTTTAAAGAACAATGAAGTGTTATTGAATATGGCACAACTATATCTGAAAGTGAGTTTGAACAAAAAATTCAAGTTAAACCCATTACTTGTTATGAATATTATTGAAATATAATTTATTATTTTGCAAGCATATGCACTGGCAAAGAGATTTATCAAATCATTCAATGAGGTGATAAAAATAGCCCTATTGAAAGTGAAGGCAGAACTATCACAAGTGATATCATTTTAAAATATAATGATGAAAATCGTACATTATCACCTAAAACAACTACTGATGAATTCAAATATGGTTATGATAGTAATGGCACTATCTTAATAACATTTGCAAATGATAGCAAATATGCTATCCCATCATATGTTGCAAATTACATAAAAGTAGTAAAGTAATTTAATTATTTAACAACAACTTTAGTTGCTTGATTGCGTTTTACTATTCTTAAAATTAGTCAAATTAGAAAGGCTAGTGTTAAAAAAATTGCAAAAACAATTATTGCATCCCGCTTATTTTTTGCTTTCTTAATGTTAGTAATTTCATTAGCATCAATTAGCATATAGTTATAGAAGTTTTCAATATTGGCAGCACGCACATAACCTAAAACTAAAACTCATACATGTGTTATTCCAATAATACATATTGCAGAAATTGCTGATCAAAATAGTGCTATATATGTATATTGATTATCAACAGTGATTGGAGTAATAAAATCGGCAAAAGGTGCTCTATAAATAAATATTGGTAACAAACAAACAACTAATATCATTAATAGTAATACAAAGTATGTGACTCCGCAAAGTCAATTAATGTCAATATAATTAGTCTTTAATTTTCGATATATTTTTTGAATATTAGGTGATAAAACTTTTTCATCCCGAAAATTAATGTTTTTAGCTTCCTCAAAAAAATTTTTATATTTATTAAGAGCAAAAATAAATTTTGGCAATAAAAATACAAAAGGTGGTATTAATACCAACAAAATATATGGACTAATTACATATTTTCAACTTGTTAACACCAATGAAGCTAAAATAATTGTTCCAATAACAAACAATGATAATATTGAAGTATATGTAATTGCTGCAAATTTTGCAAATGAAAGTTCCTTCAAATAGAACTTTGGGATATAAGAATAATATGGATTAATTTTTTGTAGTTTTAATTTCTTAGTGTTAGACTCTATTTGATATTTAAGAAATAAATTATCACTAGTGTTGCTACTAATTTCTTCATCATTAAGTTTTAAAGTATTAATTTGATGAGTTGTTAAATTTTCAAAACGTTCTTCTGGTTTGATGAGAAGATCTTCATCTTGTTCAATACTCATATTTTTGAATGAAACTACTCTAGTTTTTAGTTTGTCTTCCATACAGAAATCTTATTTATATATTCTATTATAAATCTTAATTCTATATATGAATTATTTTGGTTATTTATATTAATAAATAAATTTCAATAGGCTATTTATTTCCACTAATTTGATGTTTATTATGGAAAATTTTTCTTTCATTACCAGAAATAATATTCTTAATATTTGATTTATGACGATATAAAACAATGAGCGAACTCAAAAATATAATCATAAACAAACCAATAAATAGAAATAAATGATTTAAATATGGAGCATCATTTATGAAATGAAGTGAATTATTAAACAGACTATTACCAAACAAATATAATAAATCAAGTTGTTTTACAAAAACAAAAAATGGCGAAAGCAGAGTGCAAAGCATTGAACTTAAGGAAACATACTTTGATGATAATACAACTATAATTCAAATGGTAAGTGTAACCAAGGCAAGATATGGACTAATAGCTGCAATCATTCCTCCAGTAGTCATCATACCTTTACCACCAATTAATTTAAATTTATCTTTATCTTTTATA
>ONDN01000025.1 GCA_900316595.1 uncultured Mycoplasmataceae bacterium
AAAGATGCAAACTTATCAATTGGTAAACAACTATTTGAAAATGGTTTGAATGTATCTGTGGTAAATTATGAAGGTTATTTTGAAAAAGATGCTGATGAAATTTTAAAAATTTATGGTAATAAAGCCATTGACAAAATTATTAAAAACCGTGTTGATTATCTAACATTTAAAATTTTATGTGAATTACCAAAAGATATTTCTAATGATCAAAAATTAAATTGTGTAAACAATTTATTGGAATATTTATCAGAATATGGAGATACATTATTTCATGATATGCATCTTGATTTAATTTCGTCAATAACAAAATTATCTAAAGAAAGTTTAAAAACAAAATTACAAGAATATATTGAAAAAAATAAGAAGTCATTAACTGGCGGAATTAATGTTATTAATAGAAAAACAAATAACACTACAACTCATAAACTAGTAAAAAAAGTTAGCGAAATCGATATGATGCGTAAACAAATGCAAAACTATATTGCTGAAATATTAAAAGTGATTTTAGCAAATCCTGCTATGTTTGAATATATCTCTCAAAGAATAAATATTAATAAAATGTTAACAACGTGTGGACAAGACAAAATTTATCGTTTATATAAAACATTTATTAATGATCAAACTGAAATTAAAACTAAAGAATTATATAAAAAAATAAAAGACACAATAGATAGCAAAATTCAATCAGAAGATTTAGTAAATGATGAGAAATTATATTATGAGCAAGCACTTAATGAATTAAATACATATATGTATGAAGTTGAAGATGGTTTGTTCAATTACTCAACCAAAGATATCAATACTTTGATTAAAAATTTTTCAATTCGTTCTTATAATTTCTTAATAATATATTTAATCACTAAAGTTAATAATTCTACTGATCCAATAGAAAAATTTAAATATCAAAAACAACTTGACGAATTGAAAAAAAATAAAGTACAAAAATAATATGCGTATACTTGGTATAGATTTTGGAATGAAAAATATTGGAATAGCTATTACAGATGCAACTAATAAAATTGCATCAGCATGATTGACTATTACTTATCCTAAAAACAATTACTTGTTTGCCATTAATAAGTTAAAAAAAGAAATTGCTGACTATAATGTTGGAGAGATTATTTTGGGATATCCCGTTAATTTAAATGGAAGTATTTCTAAAACTGCAGAGGAAGTTTTAAAATTTAAGAAATTATTAGAAGATAATTTAAATACTAAAGTAATTTTATTTGATGAACGTTATTCAACTTTTAATACGACCGAAATTCTTAAAGAACAATCGCATTTAAAAAATAGTCAAATAAAGAAAATTAAAGATAAGCTTTCGGCACAATATATTCTTCAAGAATATATTGATAATCAACTAAAATAAATTATTTATTTAATTTAACTTTATTAAATATCATTTTTTCAAATTCCATTCAACAAAGTGGAGTAAATAAAATAATAATAGCAGCATATAAAGGAATTAGATCAATACTATATTCAAGTTTATATATATTAATAACATTAAATGCTTCATTTGCTTTAGGTGTTAGAAAAACGAAAAATAGTAATAAAATAGAAATACTAATAGACAAGTTTAAATATTTATTGTCAAAAATGTTGTTTTTAAATATTGATTCATTATTTTTCAAGTTATATGATCATATTAATTGAACTAAACCAATACTAATAAATGTAAATGACATAGCTGTTTGTTGAGCAAAATTAGAATCCACATTGATGAAATAGTAATAAGTCATAAAATATACTGAAAGGCAAACAATTATTTGCATTAGACTTTCTAATAAAATTTTCAATCATAATTTGTTTGCAAAGAGACTGGTATTACTATTACGAGGTTTATCAAACATAATATTATCTTTGACTTTTTCAAATCCTAAAGCAATAGCTGGTAATGAATCAGTAATGAGATTAATTCAAAGTATTTGAATAGGAGCAAAATTAGTATTTGTGTGAATAATTAAACCAATAATAAATAGAACAACTATTGTTATAAATTCTGCTATATTTCCAGCAACTAAAAAATTTATAACTTTTAATATGTTTTTAAAAATACCTCTTCCTGTTTTAATAGCATTAACAATTGTTGAAAAATTATCATCTAATAAAACAATATCTGCAGCATTTTTAGAAACATCTGTTCCAGTTATACCCATTGCACAACCAACATTAGCTTCTTTTAATGCTGGAGCATCATTAACACCATCACCAGTCATTGCGACTACTTGATTTAATGATCTAAAAGCTTTTACAATTCTTAATTTATTAGCTGGGGATACCCTGGCATAAATGCTTATGTTGTTAATCTTTTTTAAATATACAGCATCTGACATTTTATCTAATTCAGCTCCTGTAATTGCTAAATCTCCTTCAGAATATATTCCTAACTGACTAGCTGTACTTTTGGCAGTTAATATTTGATCACCAGTAATCATAACAACTTTAATACCACTATTGATACATTTTTGCACTGATAGTTTTGCAGATTCTCTAATAGGATCAGTAATGCCTAACAAACCTAACATGTTTAAGTTACTTTCAACCAACTTAATATCTTTATAATTATTACTTTCCAACTCTTTATAGGCTAGAGCTAATACTCTCTTACCAGATGAAGACATTTGAAAGTTTGCAAATTCAAGTTTTTCAATCTCACTTTTGGTTAACTTACAAATTTTTATAAGTTCTGATATAGCACCTTTAACAACAATGATTTTTTTATTATTATGTTGAACAACACAACTCATTAATTTGCGCTCTGAATCAAAAGGGAATTCAAATAATCGTCTATATTCAATGTCAAGTTTTGTTTTATTAATCTTAAAATATTTTTCTAATGCAACTAGTAAACATGTTTCAGTAGGATCCCCTATTATTGTTTTTTTAGCTAGATCATATTCAGCATTTGTACATAAAACTGAATATTTTAATATATCTAAACAATAATTTTTGTCAACTAATTGTGAATTAGATAATAATTTATTTTTTGACAAATTGTATATATCAACCAATGTCATCTTATTTTCAGTTAATGTACCTGTTTTGTCACTGCATATAACTGAAGCACATCCCAATTCTTCAATTACTGATTGTTGTTTAACAATAGCATTTTGTTTGGCCATATTTTTAATACCAATAGACATGGCAATTGTGATAACAATTGGTAGCCCCTCTGGAATAGCTGCTACAAATAAGCTAATTGCAACCATGACAACTTCAATTATTTTTGAAGAATTTGAAAATTGATGACCTATACCAAGTTCAATAAATCCAATTACTAAAACACATAAGCAAATTACAGTACAAATGATTGAAATAATTTTCCCAAATTTAGAAAGTTGTTTTTGAAAAGAAGTTTTTTCAGGTTTTATTTCTTTTATCATAGTAGCAATCTTACCGATTTCAGTTTTCATACCAATGTTTGTAACTATTGCTTTACCTGTACCATATACAACTGAACAACCAGAATAAACCATATTGTCACGTTCAGCTAATGGTGTTGGTTTATCGAAAATATGCTCATAATTTTTATCAATAGTATTTGACTCACCAGTTAATATAGATTCCATTACTTTTAAGTTATTGGATTCAATAACTCTTGCATCGGCATAAATATTGTCTCCAGCCTCAAAGTAAATAATATCTCCTAGTGTTAATTGATTGCTTTCAACTAGTGTCATTTTATTTTCACGAATGACTTTAACTTTGCTAGTAATCATTTTCTTTATTGATTCAATAGTGGCATCAGCTTTATATTGCTGAATAGATCCAATTAATGAATTCATAATAACAATGAATAAAATAATGAAAGGTTCACAAATTTCAGCTAATTCATTAGGTGAATTATTTACAAAATTAATTACTAATGGAATGATAGAAATAATTGTTGCTACCAATAACAAGATGATCATTGGCTCAATTAGTTGTTTAAAGAAAAGAATTCAAAAAGATTTCTTTTTGTTTTTTATGATTTCATTAAAACCAAATATTTTCTGATTATTTTTAACTTCTGCAATAGTCAATCCAGATTTAACATCAGTTTTTAATTTTTTAGCAATTTCTGATATTGAATATTGTTCTGGATGCTCTATTTGATTTGAATGCATTGATTCCATATCCAATAAATTATATAAGTATCATTTCAAATAGTAAATAAAATTATTTTTTAAATTATTAAATGTATTACTATTAATCTGGTAAAATATTTCTATATGACACAAACAAATAAAACATTTTATTCAATTACAAACATCTTAAAATGGATGAGTATTATTTTAATTCTTATTCCACTTGCTCATTTTATTATATACATAGTTGCTACTTCTACTAAAAACCAAATTGATAATTACAATCTACCTATAAGAGTTTTAAATATTATTCAATTAATAGGTGTTGTTTTTTGGTGTGTAGTTAATATTGTCATCACAATAGTTGTTGGTAAATCTAACTCTCCTATAGGAAGTGCAACTACTAGGTTTTGGTTATTAGTTGCTTTACTTCTTGTATTAGGACCATCAATATTTATAATCTTACTTGCTTATAATGTTATTCCTGAGTTTAATGGAATAAATTACTTAATAATGTGCTTACCATTAATTGAAATTCTTGG
>ONDN01000070.1 GCA_900316595.1 uncultured Mycoplasmataceae bacterium
CTACAAACATTTTCGAAATCAGAACGTAAAATTTTTATATCAAGCATACATTAACCTCGTAATCAATAAAATATATTATATATAATATCAAATATATTAATGTTAATGTATGAGTCTAACTATCGTATATCGTTTAACTAATTTTTACAATTCTCTTGATGAATCATTTCGAAGTCTTGTAGAACAATCTAATAAAAATTTCAACATAATTATTATTGCTGATGGAACAACAAAACAAATTCAAAGTTATTTTATTGATAAAGATTTAAATCAATATTTCCAATCAGTTAAATACATAAAAATTAGTGAAAAATTAGGTTCTTCATATTGTTATAACCTCGCTTTGAAATATGTTAAAACTTCATATGTTTATTTCACAAACTCATGTGTAATATTTAATAAAAACTTTGTTGACAATTTTGAAAAAATTGCTAATAATGAAGATGCTGATGTTTTTGTTTGCAATAAGTATGATGAAATAGGAATAAGTAATTCAAAAAATAAAAATAGTTGCAACATAACTACTACCAAATTATATTTATTGCTTTTAAGTAACATACGTAACAAAATCATTAGTACAAAAATATTTAAAGATGCAAAAATTGAATTTTCAAATTTTCACCATTACACATTTTTAGACACTATAAAAATATTTGAATGTGCTAAAACAATAAAAATTATAAAAAGCATGATTGTTAGAATTTTCACTACTGAGCATCCGAACTATAATATCTATGACATCATTGATCAAAACAATTTGATTTTAGATAAAAATCATAGTGCTTTTTATAAAAAAAATACTGATGATGTTAATTACATAATGATTAGAAATGCTTTGTTTGTATTTTTAGCAAGAATTGCTATTCAAAACAAATGAAAATTTAATTCTATTTTCAAACATGCTTATAATTATGCAAATGAATGGTTAAAAACTTATTTACCTAATTGAAAAAATAATAAGATTTTAAATTCTTCAAATAATTTGGACAACAAAAATGTTGTTTTATATTTGAAAAATATATCAAAAAAAAGTGTCATTAGTTTTATTAAATTAAAAAGAATGTTTGAAGAAAATTATAGGAATGATAAAAAGTAAAAAAGACTTAAATCAAAAACGTGAAAGATATGGTCTTGCATCTGCTTCAAATAGAATTTTTGCAAGATTAATTGATTTTTTGATAGTTATAGTTTTTAGTCTTTGTTTTGCTTGTTTAATTTTTCTTACTGATCTAGGTTTTAAAGGTGATTTTATAACATTCGAAGTTACTGAACCATACCGTTATTTTTTATTTGGAATAATTGTTTCTATTTTTTGGTTTACTTATTTTGTTATTTTGCCATATTTATGAAATGGGCAAACTTTAGGTTTAAAAGCTTTTAAATTAGCAATATATAATGTTATTTTTTCTCATTTTTTTACTAATATCTTTAAAAGAGAATTATTAGTTTGAGTAATTAATTCTTTAATTAATCTATTTTTTACAATAACATTGTTTATTATTGGCACAATCAAAGGTAGTAATGAAGCATTTGAAATAATTAAACAAATGTATAAATATGCAAACAATTCACCATATTTTCCAATTGTTATAGTATTTACAACTTTATATTTATTTTGCACAATGCTGTTAATTCTTGTGTTTTTCTCTGTAGTCTTTAATAATAAAAAACAATGTCTTATTGATAGAATCAGTAACACAGTTACTGTTAAAAAAATTGATGTTAGTGGTAGTGATAAACAAAATGACTATTTAAATAAGAAATCGAAATTACCAAAGCGAAATTTTAATTTGCCTGGTGTAATTCTTGATAGTCCCCATGATGAAATATTAGGTGATGAAGAATAGTTATGGATTTAAATGAATTGAAATTAAATTCACAACAGATTAATGCTGTTAAATCAATTGATGGCCCTATTTTAGTTGTAGCAGGAGCAGGTACTGGTAAAACGAAAGTATTAACTACACGTGTTAGTTATTTAATTAATAACGTTGGTGTCAGTGATAATTCAATTTTAGCTATAACTTTTACTAATGCAGCATGCTTAGAAATGCGCAATAGAATTACTAGTCAATTAAATAGATTTACAAATGTAAATATCTTGACATATCATGCATTATGTCTAAAAATATTACGTAGTGACATTGATAAATTAAATGCAAGTAATGATTTTCGAATCATTGATGAAGAAGAACAAATGTCAATAATCAATCAAATATATAAAGAATGAAAACTAAAAGATGATTTTGGCAAACGTTGTAAACCAAAATTAATGCTTGGTTTTATTGATAAATATCAAGCATATAATGCGGAATATACTAATGATTTATGATCATTAAATACTAGCACACTAGATAGTGCTATTAATATGGTTAAGCAAAATTTTCTATTTAGCGGAGATATTAAATATATTGAAGGGATTTATAAACAATACCAAAAGCAAAAACAAAAAAATAATTGATTAGATTTCAATGACTTGATTTATGGTGTTTATAAATTACTACGTAATTTCCCTGAAGTAGCCAACAAATGATCACAAAAATTTCAATATATCCTTGTTGATGAGTTTCAAGACACCGATCCTTTTCAATTTGACATTTTATGTAGATTAACAAACAAACAGCAAAA
>ONDN01000026.1 GCA_900316595.1 uncultured Mycoplasmataceae bacterium
CATGCTGCTTTTCATATTTTCTTTTATACTATTTTCCTTGAACTTGTTTTACAATCTTTTCAAATTCGTTAGGCTGATTAATTGCAAGCTCAGATAACATCTTACGATTAATAGCAATATTCTGTTTCTTTAAACCATTCATTAATCTTGAATATGTAATACCTAGTGGTCGGCAAGCTGCATTAATTCTTGCAATCCATAATTTTCTAAAATCACGTTTCTTATTCTTACGATCACGGTAAGCATATTCATTAGATTGAATAAATGTTTGGTGAGCAATCTTAAAAGAAGTGTGTCTAGTTCCTCATGAACCTTCCACTCTTTTTTTCATCGCATTTCTACGTTTTCTTGTAACTGGACCATTTGTAGCTCTCATTATTACTTACCTCCTATAATGCTTGTTTCAATGTTTTTAATGCTGATTTATTAAAAACAGTGTCTTTTTTTAAATGTCTTTTTTGTTTAGTTGTTTTATTATGTGCTAAGTGAGAACGGTAACCATGTTTTCTAACTACTTTACCAGTTCCTGTTACTTTAACTCTTTTAGAAAAAGCACGTTTTGTTTTATGTTTTATTTTTGCCATATTCTTCTCCTTATTTATTCTTAACAATAATAGCTTCGTATAATACTGGAGTTACTTTTTTTAATGGTATCTGCACTTTACCAATTTCACCAATTAGATTTAAAAACTTATTATATGTTTCTTCAATTAACTCCAATTTAAAACCAATTCTTCCATAAGCTTTAATTTTGAATTTTACTTGATTGCCGTCATTTAATCAATTAGTAGCATTTTTAGCCATTCATCTTAAATCATTTTCAGCAATTTGAGGTCTTACTTTAATCTCTTTTACTTTAGTAATGGTTTGATTTTTCTTACTCAATCGCTCTTTAACTTTTTGCTCATAAAGCATTTTTCCATAATCTGTAATCTTAGCTATTGCTTGATTATTTTTGCTTTGGTTACTTGGAACAATTAAAACTAAATCATAACCTCTTTTTTCTGCTTCTCTTAAAGCTTCGTTCCGTGATAATATTCCTAATTTTTGTCCACTTTCATCAATTACCAACATTGAATTCTCACGGATTTGTTGATTTATTAATTTATTTTGCATCTATTAATTTAGTTAGTTTCCTTCTTTGAAATATATTTGTTATAAAAAAATATTGTGTGCCAAGAAATAGCTACACAATATTAGATTTTCATCTAAAGCTAATAACCCAAATCTATTTTAGAAATCAGGTGAGTGTTAACTACTTTCTTTATAACTCATCTAATTATAACTATATTTTTGTTAAAATATAAAATATAATGTTTTTATGACTAAAAAGTTAAATGATTATTCATTTACGATTATCACTCCAGCATATAATACTGCTAAATACATTGAGAATAATATTAAAGCAATAATTAATTCAAAATATGACTTGAATAAAATTGAACATATTATTGTTGATGATGGCTCTACTGATAACACTTATCAGATTGTTAAAAAATATGCTAATAAGTATCCACATATAAAACTATATAAAAAACCTAATTCAAATTGAGGTGGAGTCATGAACTATATTAGAAAAAACAAATTAGTTCATAATGACTATGTAACAATTAATGATTCTGACGATGTAATAATGCCAAAAGCATTATTTTATGTGAATAAATATTCTCATAATGAAGATTTAATTTTTGGTAATTTTTATAAATGAAATGGTAAACACATTAATATACTTGCACAGTCATATTATTACGCGTTTAAAAGGGTTGCTTCTTCAAAAAAGAATATAAAAATCCCTCCTTTTATATGAATGTCTCATGGGGTATATTTCAAAAAAAATACTTTTTACCAAATGCATGACTTAAAAGAACATGTCCCTTATCAAGATAATGTTTTAATGGCAGAATTATTTAACCATGCTAACTCCATTAGATACATTAATAAATGCTTAGAAAAATACTTTGAATCTCGACCTAATAACTCATCAAATTTTATAAAAGATGAAAAAAGTATCTTATTGTTATCAGAAAATGCTAAGGTTTTAGAGAAAAATAATTTAGTAGATCCATTGGCAACTATTCTAATTTATTTTAAACGACTTAGAAAGTATTGCAAAAAACATAAGATTGTGTTTAAATTTAAACAGAAACCTAAATTCAAAAATGTAAATCCTTTAATGAGATTGCTTGTTTATATGACATATTACTTCTCTGGTGCAAATAAATTCATTAAAATAGTTAAATAATATACGTTTATCTATATTTATACCTTTAGGTATAATTTAATTAACATAGTTAGTACTCATGAATAATCAAAAACCAACAAAATTAAAAGTTAATACAACAGAACCGGTGATTACTAATTTTGAAAGCACAGCAAATAATAATAAAGCATTTCTTGATAAGAAAAAATTTATATTTATTAGTCTTTGCATTATTGCTTCTATTATTATTGTTGCTTTAACCATTGTTTATGTACTAAAAATTAATTTTACTGAATTCTTTAAAAATGTTCATGATTCAATTAAAACTAACGATCTAGCTATTCTATGATTATCATTACTTTTATTATATGTTCCATATAGACTCTATGCTCAAGTTACTATCTATATTTCAAGAGTTAGAAGACTAGGTATAAAAGTAAAATTTTGAGAATCGTTGCTATTCACACTAACTGTAAGTTTCTTAACAGCAATTAGTCCTGCTAATTTTCTTGTTGACTCATACAACACTTTTTGACTAAAAACCAAAAATATTGAGTTCCATAAATGTAGTGCCATTACTTTGTGCACAATGCTAACATGACACACTATCCAAATATTAGTAACTCTACCATCTTACTTTATAGTTTGCTTAAGTTATAGATTATTCTTGCAAGATAGTGGTGTAGAAAAAGTATGAATTTTCTGGTTTGTCACAGTTGGACTATGTGTAGATATATTTACATTCATACTAATGATTATTTTTGGAGTAAGTAAGCGCCTTCATATTTTGATATCAATGTTATGAAATAAACTTAAAAAAGTTTTCCATTTGCCTTATTTATCAAAACACTACATTATTTACAAATACATGAACCAAGCGGCAATGCAAAAAGAATTTAAAAAGCAATTCTGTGATTGAAAAGTAACAATCTATTCCATTTTTGTTTATGCTATCCATGAGATATTCATTTACTTTGTTACTGTTTTTGCTTTGAAATTTGTTTTACCAAGAGATGCTACAATGGACATATGAGGTGTATTCCATTCAGCCAATGTAACAATAACTGCTAACAAATTTATCTTAATACCTGGTGCTGAATATACTTCTCAGCAATTTTTAGCAATTTTTTGTAAAGTATTAGGTGGCATTAATGAATTACCTGCACAGACACAAGAATTCTATATTAACAATGCAATATTAATTTGAAGATTCGCAACTGTTTATCTTCCATCAATGGTAGGTTTTTTTGGATTTGCTATATATCTGGGTAATTATTTGAAAAGGAAATACGTTGCAAAGAAAATGATTAAACAAAAGAAACAATTGGAAAAACATTACAATATGAAATCAATAGATATAAATTCAAAAAAAGATGTAAGAATTAGAACAAGATATGCTCCTTCACCTACTGGGTATTTTCATATTGGTGGTGCAAGAACTGCATTATTTAATTATTTATATGCAAAACATATGAATGGTGATTTTATTGTCAGAATAGAAGATACTGATACTGAAAGAAATGTAGAGGGTGGAACTCAATCTCAACTTGAAAATTTAAAATGAATGGGTATATTGCCAGATGAATCACCATTAAACCCAAAAAAATGTGGTCCATATATACAGTCGCAAAAACTAGAACGCTATTCTAAACTTGCATTAAAACTAGTTGAAGAGGGCAAAGCATATTATTGCTTCTGCACACCAGAACAACTTGAAGCAGATCGCCAATTGGCTTTAAAAAATCATCAAACACCAAAATACAATCGTCGTTGTTTAAATCTCTCTAAAAAAGAAATAGAAGAAAAATTAAAAACAAATCATAACGTTGCGATCAGATTAAAAATGCCAGATAACCAAAAAATTGAATGGGATGATTTAATAAGGGGACATATGTCTGTACCAACTAGTGCTTTAACTGATCCTGTTATCTTAAAATCAAATGGTTATCCAATGTACAACTTTGCAGTTGTAATTGATGATTATGATATGAAAATTACTCACATATTAAGAGGGGAAGAACATTTATCAAATACACCATATCAAATCGCTATTAAAAATGCTTTAGGTTTTGATAAGCTTGATGTCAAATATGGCCATTTATCTGTTATTACTGATGAAACAGGTAAGAAGTTATCAAAACGTAATAAAGAATTAAAACAATTCATTGAGGATTATCGTAATATGGGAGTCCCAAGCATGGCATTAAATAATTTCCTAGCTTTACTTGGATGAAGCTCAAAATCAAATAAAGAAGTGTTATCAATAAGTGAATTAATAGCAGAATTTGATTTTGATCGTATTTCTAAGGCTCCTGCATTTTTTGATCTTAAAAAATTGTTATGAATGTCAAACCAATACATTAAAGCAATGCAACCAAATGAATATTTAAGTTTTGTAAAGAGGTATCTAACTATTGACCTATCAAAAATATGTGACATAAAACATCATAACTTATTATTAGAAATGTTTCAACCACAACTGCAATATGCCCAACAAGTAAATGAACTAATTAATGACATGTTTTCTAACATAAGTGAAAAACAACTTCCTAAAGATATTAAAGAATTCATGAAAAAACAAAGTTCAGTTAAAGTATTAACAAGCTTAAAGGAACAATTAGAGAACATTAATGAATTAGATTTAGAAAATTCAATGAAAATCATTGAAAACATAAAAAACAAAGAAAATA
>ONDN01000004.1 GCA_900316595.1 uncultured Mycoplasmataceae bacterium
CCACACAATGTTGAAAATGATAAAAAAATAATACATAGAAAAAGAAAAAATGTTTCCTATAAAAGGAAAAAAAATGCAATTATAAAAAAGTTAGGCTTGAAAGAGATCCAAAATACTAAAGGTTATGGAATTGAAGGAGAAGTTTCTGATCAGGGTAATAATGAATTTGAAGAATTAGTTGAAAATAAAAAAGAAGAAAAGGAAAAAACTAATAGTTCAAATTTAACATTAGAAAATTTACATCCTAATGTTTTTAATAAATTAATTAGAAAAAAAATAATTAATACAATTAAAAAATTCAAGTATTACGATACACACGCACACGTTAATTTTTCACCAATGTGTGAACAAGCTGATGAAATTTTAAATGACTGTTTAAATCAAAGCATATTAGTTAACAATATTGGAACTGATGAAAAGGATTCTTTAGTTGCTTTTAATCAAGCTAAAAAATACAAAAATGCTTTTTGCTCTGTTGGTTTCCATCCAGAAACATTTGGGAATTACACACCAGAACAATGTAGCAATTTTATTGAAGATATTTTAAAACAGAATGATGGGAATATTATTGCTGTTGGTGAATGTGGTTTAGATTATACTGATGAAGTTGATAAACAAAAACAAAAACAAGTATTCATTAAAATGATTTATCTTGCTAAAAAGTATAATTTACCATTAATAGTTCATGTTAGAAAAGCGCACGATGATGCAATTGAGATATTAGATCAATTTGCTAAGGGGATTAAAAAAGTTATTCATTGTTTTACTGCAAATCCTGAAATTGCAAAAAAATATTTAAAACTTGGTTGTTATATTTCAGTTACAGGGATTGTTACATTTAAGAAAAAAGTTGAAGATATATTAGCATCACTAAAAATTATTCCTATAGATAGATTATTGATTGAAACTGATTGTCCATTCTTGACTCCTGAACCATATAGAGGTAAACAAAATAAACCACAATATGTAAAATTAGTTTTTAATAAAATAAAGGAACTATATGCAATTGATGAAGACAAATTAATTAAACAATTGCAAGAGAACGCAATAAGATTTTTTGTGGAAAATAAAAAGTAGCATTTTGCTACTTTTATTTAATTAATAATCTTTTTTTAAACGCTTGTAATATGCTTGTGGATGTTTGCATACTGGACATATTTTTGGTGCTAATTTACCAACAAATACATTTCCACAATTCATACAAATTCATTTTTCAGTAGTTGCGGACTTAAATGTTGTACCTTTTTTAAGTGAATTTGCAAGACTTACATATCGATTATAATGCTCTTTTTCAATTTCACCTACTGCATTAAATAATGCTGATATTTGTAAATATCCTTCTTGTTTAGCAATTTTAGCCATTTCACGGTACATATGAGTTGTTTCTTCATATTCACCATTAGCAGCATCCATTAAATTTTCTAAAGTATTAGGAATTTGATTATTTTTTGAAAGAAGTTTAAACCAAATTTTGGCATGCTCTTTTTCATTGTTTGAACTTTCAGCAAAAAAGCTTGCTATTTGTACAAAACCATCTTTCTTAGCTTTTGAAGAATAGTATTGATACTTAACGCAAGCTTTGCACTCACCTTCAAAAGCTTTCATTAAGTTTTTGAAGGTTTTAGAGTTTTTGAAGTCCTTAGATTTTTTATCTACGACTTTTCTTTGCATGTTTCTTTGCAGGTTTCTTTGTTGATTTCTTTACAGCTTTTTTTGCTGATTTTTTACAACATTTGCAGCAAGATTTCTTTGCAACTTTTTTGCTTGATTTTTTTGCAATTTTCTTTGTAGTCTTTTTCATAACACTATTAATTATAATAAATTACAATAATTTATTATGAAAAAATTCAATGCAAATTTTTTTATTGATCCTGTTTTGAACAAAATAGATTTTAGTGATGAAAATAATTGAATGATTGAATTAGTTAATACACCAGAATTCAAACGTTTAAATCGCATCCATCAATTAGGTGTTACATATGTAATTTTTCCAACTGCAACACACAATCGTCTATCACACAGTTTAGGAGCATATGAATTAGTAAGAAGGTTTATTAAGCATTTACATTTAGATGTTATTAATCCCTTTGAATCAAAACATTTATTATGTGCAGCATTATTGCATGATTTAGGTCATGGACCAAATTCTCATGCATTTGAGAGATACACAGGTGTTAGTCATGAAGAATATACAAAGAAAATTATTTTGGATAAAAAAACAAATATCAACAAAATTTTAATAAAGCATAAAATCAATCCAAAAGAAGTTGTAAATATCCTACAACAAAAATCTAAAAACAAATGAGCAACAGATTTAATTGATTCACAAATTGACGGTGATCGAATGGATTATTTATTAAGAGACAGTAATTATACTGGTGCAAGTTATGGAGCAATTAATCCAGAATACATTATTAATGGAAGTGTTCTAATTAATAATCGAATTTGTTTTGTTATGAAGACAATATCAGAAATTGAAAATTTATTGCTTGGTAGATATCATATGTACAAACAAATTTATTCTCATAGCAATTCTATTAAATATGAATTTGTTATCCAACAAATGTTTGTAAGAATTAAATATCTTTATAAACATGGATACAAATTTAATGACGAATACAATTTGTTAAAGTTATTTAAACCATATTTAGATGATAAAGAATTTTCATTAGATCAATTTTTAAAACTTGATGACTATATATTTTCATCATTTATTGAATCTTTAAAGTATGAAAAAGACTTAATTATTAAAAAATTACTTGCAGCATATTATGATGAGAGTTTAATTTCAGTAAAGGAAGTGAAACTTGTAGAAAAATTAAAAAGTAATTTTTTAGAAGGATACTATATTACAAAGCCAATTGATATTTATCACATTAATAAGAATGATGAAATTTATATATATGATGAAGTAAATAAAAAAATAATCGAATTATCAAAAGTAAGCACGATAATTAGAAAGTTAATGAATGTTAAAGCTAAAATTATTTATCAAATTAAGATTAAATAATTAATGTTGAAATTTTAATGTCTTTTCATAATTTTTATAGTTTGGACAAAATTCAGCAACTTTGTTTCAAAACAAACTAGAATGATTTTGATGAAAATAATGAGAAAGTTCATGAATTATTAAATAATCAATGGTGTCTAAGTCAAAAGCTAACACAAAAAAACTAAATGTTACTTTTCCACTAGGGTATGTGTAATATGCAAATTTTGAATCTATATCTTTAAAAATAATTTTTGTTACCTTAGCATTCATTTTCTTAGCTCAATATGAAATTCGTTTATCCATATACTTATGAGCAATGAACGCACAAGCTTTTTGGAATATGCCATATTGTCTATTGGCATTTGTCAAATGTAAAAAAATTGTCTTATTAATAATCTCAAATTTGTTTGAAGTTGAATTAATTGTTTTAACTAAATATGTAATTCCACATATTGTAACTTTTTTAGAATCTTTAAAAAAATGATTATTCTCTTTTATTTTCTTAGCTATTAAAAAGTATTTTGCTAATGCTCTTTGAACAAATTTTTCAGAAGTATATTTACCTTTAATATAGACTAATTCATTATTTTCATCAATAGTGAAGTAACTATATGTATTATTAGGAGATTCAATTACTTTATATGTAATTAGTTCACCATCGATAACTTCAGTCTTCAAACTAAAATTATATTTACTTAAATGTCTAGCCATTAGTAATTATTGTTTTGTCTTTGGTGATTGATTTCATTTTTTCTATTGTAAGCTGCTTTAATTTCATCAAAGTTAAAACATAAAATATAACCTAATTGAAGATATTTTTTGTATCAAGAAATTATCCTTAATTTTGTATTTAATTTATTGGTGTTTTCAAATAATTCATTAAAAAATATGGTTATCTCTTTTTTTGAATATTGTTTTTGATTAAAATTAATTGTTAACTCATCAAAGCATTTAACATTTTTAGCTATTGCTAGGCTTGTTATAAAATGAATACCATCAACATATTCTTCCAAAATAATATTTTTTTCACTTGGTTTTTTATTGCTTCAAAATTTAAAACATCTTACTTCATTAGCTAATTCTGACAATTCAACAGCAAGTGCAAGTTTTAATTCATCAAGAACATCATCATAATGTAAATTATGGTTTGAATGAATATGTTTATCTAATTCAATTTGCTGTTTAAATATATCTGTTAAATCAATAGTTATTTTCATTTGTCAAATAATTAATAATATTTTAATTGTATTATATTATATGTGTAATATACATATGGCCACATAGCTCAGCGGTAGAGCAACCGGCTGTTAACCGGTTGGTCGTAAGTTCGATCCTTACTGTGGCCGCCATATATGGC
>ONDN01000046.1 GCA_900316595.1 uncultured Mycoplasmataceae bacterium
ATGGGATATTATGTTGAATAAAAATATTTTAATTACAGGAGGATTAGGTTTTATAGGGTCACATATTTCAAATATGTTGGTTGAGAATAATAATATCACAATTTTAGATAATTTATCTACTGGAAATATTTATAATCTTGATAATCCTCATCATGAAAATTTAGAAATTATTAAAGAAGATATTTGTGAAGTTAACTTAAATGAGTTAACAAATGATATTGATTATATTTTTCATTTAGCAGCGATGGCAAGTGTTCCATTAAGTATTGATGAACCAATTAAATGTAATGAGATTAATCTTAATGCGACTGTTAAATTATTAAATTCTGCAGTGAAAAATAATGTTAAAAAAGTTATTTTTTCATCTTCTGCTGCGGTTTATGGTGAAAATACTAACATACCTTTGAAAGAAACTGAACCCTTAATGCCAAATTCTCCATATGCTGCATCAAAATCAAGTTGTGAGTTATATTTAAAATCATTTTATGAATCTTATGGTTTAAATTATATTGTACTTAGATATTTTAATGTATTCGGACCAAAACAAGATAAAAATTCTGACTATGCGGCTGTAATACCGAATTTCATCAGTGCGTTTCTTGAAGATGAAAATCCTAAAATATACGGAGATGGTGAACAGACAAGGGATTTTGTTTATGTTGGCGATGTTGCTCATGCAAATATTTCGGCGGCTGAATCAGAGTATGTTGGGGTTGTAAATGTTGCATCTGGTGAAAAAATAAGTGTAAATCAATTATTCAGAATAATTAAGAATGCTTTGGGTAGTGATTTGAATGCAGAATATTTGCCTGAAAGGAAAGGAGATATTAAACATTCTCTTGCGGATGTGAGTAATTTGGAAAAAATTAATTCTAAAATAAACTCTGTGGAATTTGAGAATCACTTAATTGAGACAATAAATTGGTTTAAAAGTGTTTTATAAGTAATATGTGGGATAAAAAATTTTGTTTATATATTCTATTTTTCTTCCAAAAATGTTGTCTAAATTATAATGAATCAAATAATAATAAGTTAAATCTTGTAATGATGAAATTTAAATCTATATAAATCAAATTAATCATAAGATATAAATAATTTGATATATAAATTAACAATAGTTTATTTATTTAGTTTAAGATACAAACATCATATTTTCAGTAATATATGATTTCTATTGAAAAAATGGAATAATGCTTATTTAAGATATACTTTGATTGTAAATTGTATTTTAAAGTAATTAAACTAACTTTATTAAGATAATGATTATTATGAAACAAAAAATCCCAAAAAAAATACATTATTGTTGGTTTGGAGGAAATCCACTACCGGATGATGCAAAAAAATACATTGCTACTTGGAAAAAATATTGTCCTGATTATGAACTAATTGAATGGAATGAATCAAATTTTGATTTAAATTCAAATACTTATATTAAAGAGGCATATGAAGCAAAAAAATGGGCATTTATAACTGATTATGTTGGTTTGTATGTAATGTATAACTTTGGAGGAGTTTATATGGATACAGATGTAGAACTTCTTTCAAATTTAGATAAATTTTTGGAGCATGATGCGTTTTCTGGGTTTGAATCTCCAAATTGGGTTCCTACAGGTATTATGGCATGTAGAAAAGGTCTTCCATTATTTAAAGAGTTATTGGATTATTATGATAATAGGCACTTTATTAATGAAGATGGTTCATATGATATGACTACGAATGTTTTAAGTATAACTGATACTTGCTTAAAACATGGCTTAAAACTTAATAATACTTATCAAGTAATTGAAGGCTTTGCATTATATCCTAATGATGTATTTTGCCCAAAAAGTCATGAGACAGGTATAATAAATATTACTAAAAACACTGTTGCTATTCATCATTTTGCAGGATCATGGATAAATGATAATGAACAATCTAGGAGAAAATTAAAACATAAATTAGTAGATAAATATGGTGATTTTTGGGGTGGAAAAATACTATATTCACTTTTCATGCCTTATCGAGTTGGTTCTGTTATATCACAAAGGGGCTTGAAAGATACTATTAAGGAAGTTTTGAAGTACAAAT
>ONDN01000027.1 GCA_900316595.1 uncultured Mycoplasmataceae bacterium
TGAAAAAGATGTATTAAATAAATATGGTCGAAACCTTAACCAAGAAGTTAAGGACAATAAAATTGACCCTATTATTGGTCGTGATGAAGAAATTAGAAGAGTAATTGAAATTATTTCGCGAAAAACAAAAAATAATCCAGTTTTAATTGGTGAGCCAGGTGTTGGTAAAACAGCAATTGTTGAAGGATTGGCACAACGAATTGTTAATAATGATGTGCCAAGTAATCTAAAAGATAAAGTTATTTATGAAATATCTCTACCAAGTATTATTGCTGGTGCAAGCTTTCAAGGACAATTTGAACAAAGACTAAACAACATTATTAAAACAGTGAAAGAATCTGATGGAAAAATTATTCTTTTCATTGATGAAATCCATATGTTAGTAGGTACTGGCAAAACAGGTAGTGGTTCATCTATGGACGCAGCTAATATTTTCAAACCAATGATGGCACGAGGTGAGATGAAAATAATAGGTGCAACAACTTTAAATGAATACCGTGAATATATTGAAAAAGATTCTGCATTAGAAAGAAGAATGCAAAAAGTTTATGTTAAAGAACCAACTAAGGAAGAAACTTTGACTATTATGCGAGGATTAAAACAAAAATGAGAAATATTTCACAAAGTTAAAATTCATGACTCTGCATTAGTTGCTGCAGTTAAATTATCTGATCGTTATATTAATGACCATTATCTTCCAGATAAAGCTATTGATTTAATTGATGAAGCAGCTGCTAAAGTAAAAACTCAAATGTATTCTCTTCCTTCAGATCTTGATGAAGTAAATCGGCAAGTTGTTTATCTTGAAACTGAAAAAGCAGCATTAATTAATGAAAGTGACTCTAAGTCTAAAAAGACTTTAGAAGAAACTGAAGAAAAATTAAAAGATCTAAAGAAAAAACAAAAAACACTAAATGATAACTGACAAAAGCAAAAAGCTGAGCATGATTCTTTGAATAATTTAAAAAAAGAAGTTGAAGAAAGCAAACAGAAAGTTGATCGTTATCAAATTGAAGGTGAATTTGTTAAGGCAAGTGAACTGCTTTATTCAACAATTCCTAACTTACAAAAAAAGATTAATGATCTTGAAACAAAAATTAATAATGATCCTAAAAACATGATTCATGACTCAGTTACTGCTAATGATGTGTCTGAGGTAATTTCTAAAGCTACTGGTATTCCATTAGAGAAACTAATTGAATCAGATAAAACAAAATTATTAAATCTTGAGAGTGAATTAAAGAAACGTGTTAAAGGTCAAGATGAAGCTATTAAAATTGTTAGTGATGTTGTTTTAAGAAGTCGAGCTGGTATCAATGATCCAAATCGTCCAAATGGTTCATTTCTATTTATTGGTCCTACAGGGGTTGGAAAAACAGAATTAGCTAAATCATTAGCTAGTGCATTATTTAATAGTGAAAAAGCAATTATTAGATTTGATATGAGTGAATTTATGGAAAAACACTCAGTATCAAAATTGGTCGGAGCTCCTCCTGGATATGTTGGATATGAACATGCTGGTGAATTAACAGAAGCAGTAAGACGTAGACCTTATTCAGTAATTTTATTAGATGAGATAGAAAAAGCTCATCCTGATGTATTAAACTTATTTTTACAAGTTTTAGACGACGGTCAATTAAGAGATTCGCAGGGACGTGAAGTCAATTTCAAAAATACCATTATTATCATGACATCAAATTTAGGAAGTGAATTAATTGGTAAAAAAGATAAACAGAAAATGATAGAGGAACTTTCACATTTCTTAAAGAAAGAATTTATTAACCGTATTGATGAAATTGTTGAATTTAAAAAACTTAATACTACTGAAATCTATAAAATAATTGAAAAAATGCTTAATGATTTGTCAATTCGTTTAGCAAATCAAGATATCAATGTGTCATTCGATAAGAATATATATAAATATATTCAAGAAAATGCGTATGATCCTGTGTTTGGTGCTAGACCAATCAAACGCTTTATTCAAAAAGAAATAGAAAATTTAATTGCTAAATCTATTGTTGATAATAAACTTAAAAAAGATAGGAATTATATTATTGAACTAAACAACAAAAAGATTGAAATTCGTGAAATTAAAGCAAATTAAAGAATATAATAAAAATACATGATTTTAATGTATTACATTAATTATCATTTACTAGAGGAGAAAACAATAAATTCTAATTTAGATGAATTAGTCAAAATTACACTAATGTTAAATAAATCTATTTTAAAGTATGAGTGATAAAATGTTAGATAATGTTAAAATAATTGGCTTAAATGGAGCTGAACAAGTAGCAAAAGAAGTTGCTAAAAAATTAAAAATTAATCTTGTAAAAGTAACTACTTCACATTTCGCAGATGGTGAAATTCTTGTTCGCCCAGAAGAAACTGTACGTAATCAAAGAATATTTGTAATCCAATCATTAATAAAGCCTGTGAATGAATCATTAATGCAACTATTAATTTGTCTTGATTCTTTAAAAAGAGCAAGTGCTAAAGAAATAGTTGTTTTGCTTTGTTACTATGCCTATGCACGTCAAGATCGTAAATCCATAGGTCGTGAACCTGTAACAGCAAAATTGGTTGCAAATTTAATTCAAACTGCTGGAGCAGATAAAGTTGTTGCACTAGATATTCATAGTGAACAAATCCAAGGTTTTTTTGAAATTCCTTTTGATAACTTAACTGTGTTGAGCATTGCAATTAATGATGCCATAAAAAATTTAAAACATGAAAATATTTGTATTGTTTCACCAGATTATGGTAGTGTAAAAAGAGCAAGAAGATATGCTAAATTATTGAATTGCAATCTAGCTATTTTAGATAAAAGACGCCCAAAACCAAATGTAGCACAAATTATGAACATCCTTGGTGATGTTAAAAA
>ONDN01000074.1 GCA_900316595.1 uncultured Mycoplasmataceae bacterium
GCTCCAGCTATTGAACCATTTGTTTTAAATACATTACCAATAACACCTGCAATTGCTAGACATTCAATAATTTTCTCATCAGGGACATTTAAACATTTATGTGCATAATAAAGAATTCCTGGTATAATTCCAGCTGATCCTAATGTAGGAGCAGTAACTAATCGACCATGTAAAGAATTTATTTCAGCAACAGCATATCCATATAAAATGGCATTGAATGCTGAATCCTTTTTATATAGATTAGGAAATGTTTTACATAATTTATCATATGGTGTATTTTTTTCAGTAAGGTTTTTCTTAATAATAAAAGTTTTTCGTTTAAACCTCAAACCTTCAAAATTAAATTCAGTTTTATTAGTTAAACCCTCATTAACGGAAGCTTTCATCATCTCTCAAACTTCCTTCAAATATTCATATCCCTTTGGATCAAAATTTTTGACAAAATCAATCAATGTTTTATTATTTTTATTGCATCATTCCTTAATTTCCTGAAAGTTTTTTTGAGGGTAAACATTACTATCAACTGGTGAAGGATAACCAACTATTTCAATACTACCACCACCAATAGATTTAAAAGTAACTTTCTTAATTAATTTGCTATTTTTGTCATATCCAACAATATCCATTGTATTAGGAAAATCACAATTTGTTTTGTAATCAAATTTAACATTTGTAGTGATCTTTGAATCAAACACATTAGATTTATTAAAGGTATCAACTGCTTCTAGTATTGATACATCAGTTTGGTGCCCTTTACCAGTTAAAGCAAGTGAACCATAAAGAGTGACATCCATTTTCCTAGTTTTAGGAAAGTTTTCTAAAAATCATTTAGTAGCTCTAAATGGTCCTATTGTATGAGAACTTGATGGTCCTCTACCTATTTTATAAAGTTCAGTTAATGATTCCATATTAATGTAATATCCTCTCTATATATTATTTATGTAGTGATTATATTAAATAATTATGTAAGACTCTAATATAAACTTTATAGGTATCTAAATATATTTGAACTAAAAAATAGTTTTGTAGGGCAAATATAAAAATATTTGATACTAGCAAATAATTAAATTTTAATCCATTTTATCTAGATTATTTTCTTCCTAATAATCTAAACATATTTTTCTTATATGATTCAACACCTGGTTGATCAAAAGGGTTTACTTTTAATAGATAAGCACTCATCATTGCTGCATGTGCTAACCAAATAAATAAATATCCATAATGGTATTCATCACCTTTTGATAAAGTAATTAGTAAGTTATTCACTTTACCATCTTCACTATGAGCAGCAATTGTACCTTCAAAAGCTTGTTTATTAATAAAATCCAAAGTTTTTTGGTTTAAATATTTTAATCCATCATTATTATCATCGATTTTCAATTTAATATCATTTTTTGAATTTTCGACAAATAATGTTGTTTCGATAAAATTTCTACTACCATCTTGTAAATATTGACCAAGTGCGTGTAAATCAGTAGTAAATAAACTATAAGTAGGGTACATTGCATGCTTTTGTTTTCCCTCACTCTCACCAAATAACTGTTGTCATTGTGAACCAACCATTAATAATGTTGGATCATAAACAATAAAATTTTCAATTTGAAACTTTTTTACAACATGGAAATAATGACGATAAGCTGCATATAAAAATGCAGAATTTATTTTTAAATTTGAACTAGATAAATCATCAATAGCTTTTGTTGCACCTTTAAATAATTTTATTGGATTAATTCCAGCAAGAATCATTGGAAACACACCAACAGCAGTTAATGTGGAATATCTCCCTCCGATATCATCAGGAATAGGAAACATTGTATATCCTTTAGCTTGAGCATAATTGTGCAATGTTCCTTTTTTAGAATCTGTTATTGCTACAATAAATTTAACAGTCTGCTCTGAACCAATATTTTCTTCTAATAATTTTCTAAAGATCCTGAAAGCAACAGCTGGTTCAAGAGTTGTACCAGATTTTGAAATTACAATAATTGCAAATTTTTGCTTTGTTAATTCCTTAACTTTCTGAGAAATAAAATTTGGATGAATATTGCTAATAAAATGCATCTTCATTTTGGAATCATTATCTAATACCATATCAATGGCTGCTTTAATACCAACATATGAGCCACCAATTCCAATAATAACAACATGTTTAATATTGCTGTTTTCTCATTGCTTTGCTTTTTTAATCATTGCACTGATTAATTTTTGATTAACTACTTCATTAGGTTTTAATCAACCGGTCATTTCACAACCTAATGCTGTTTTATTATTTATCTTTCTATGAATATTAGTAACAATCTTTTGGTATTTTTTAATGATGTTACTTTTATTTGCTTTACGATTTACATAACTTGTATCAAAATCTAACATTTTCGTATCATTTTTATAAGTATGTATTATATACATTAATTTAAAAAATGTTGTAAATAAAAATGATAATTATTTCCAACTATTTTCAAGTTTATTAATGTAATTGTTTAGTATTGGATTAATAACTAAAAGAGTTGAACAAAATATTATTGTTTCAAATGGAACTTTTATAGTTTGGACAATAACTCGTGGAACAAAATAAAATAGTAAACCATACTTCACATATGCTGCAGGATCTTCACCATGGTTAATATATCGGAGATATTCTACTGAAGATATTGGTCCAAGCAAAAGAGAGAAAAATATTGCAATAATTGAAACTAATGTTAAAGCATATAAGAATAGTAAAAATCGGCTTTTGTTTTCTTTAATATTCTTCAAGTAAATGAACATAAAACAATTAATAACAACAAAATAAACAATTGTTAGTGCAATACAAACATATTTATATGAGTTATAGTAATCTATAACATTATCATTTGTCCACAATAATATACCTGTTAGACAAATTATTACAAAGCTGAACAAAATTATTTGTGTAATTAGGAAATCAAAAATTATTTTTTTTCTA
>ONDN01000061.1 GCA_900316595.1 uncultured Mycoplasmataceae bacterium
AATTGAGGGTGAAAATACCCAACTAAAAGCAACTGTTTTACCAGAAAATGCAGCCAACAAAAATGTAACTTGAAGTTCAAGTGATTCATCTATTGCCACAGTTGATCAAAGCGGAAATGTTACTGCAACAAATCCAGGAGTTGCAACTGTTACTGCAATTACTGAAGATGGTGGATATAAAGCTACTTGTTGGGTAATGGTAACAGCATATATACCTGTTCAAAGTATTACATTAGATAAAGATAATTTAGAATTAAGAAAAAGCAAAGTAGCCAAACTAACAGCAACTGTTTTACCAGAAAATGCAACCAATAAAAACATAGTTTGAAGTACAAGAAGTTCAAGTGATGAATCTATTGCCACAGTCGATCAAGACGGAAATGTTAAAGCAGTTGGTGAAGGAACCACAACTATTCATGTAACCACTGAAGATGGGGGGTATACAGCCTATTGCGTAGTAACAGTATTACCAAAAATATTTGTCGAAGGTATTAAATTAGACAAAGACAATTTAGGATTAAATGAAGGTCAAACTGCCCAATTAACAGCAACTGTGTTACCAGAAGATGCAACCAATAAAAAAGTAATTTGAAAATCAAGTGATGAATCTATTGCCACAGTTGACCAAAATGGGAAAGTTACAGCAATAGCTTCAGGCGAATGAGGACCAGGACTTGTAACTATTACTGCAACCACTGAAGAGAGTCAATATACAGCTTCTTGTGTAGTAATAGTATCACCTGCAGTTAAAGTAGGAGAAAGTTATGGAATTTGAGGAGATATAACAGTTAAGTATAAACTTTACTCAAATCATGAATGTCGTTTATTGACAAAATTTATGGGTGCTGATAGTGAAAACGGTTATGTTGATGGAACAGGAATACTAAGAATTCCTGATCACGTTGTTTGAAATGGCGAAAATTATTATGTAGAAAGAATTCCTTCTGAATGATCTGATGGTAGTAATAACATTGATGGAATTGAATTTGATAATGTTTCACACTTAAAACAAATTTGTGACTATGCATTCAAAGACACTGATGCATTAAATAATTATGATGAAAAAATTTGTGAATTTCCAGAGGGTTTAGAGTATATAGGTACTGAGGCATTTTATAATGTTGATCGAGGTAATGAACTTAAAATGACAGGGTTTGTTTTCCCATCAACTTTAAATGCAATTAATGTAAGAGCATTTGCAAATGCAGGTTCAATTTGTGGTTTAAGAACCAACAAGGCAATAATAACATTTAAAGGTAATTTTAATCCTGGTAATATTGGTGATAAGGCATTTTCTCCACCTTCATATCAAAAACATACTGTGCAATATGTTTATGCTCCTAATATTGAAGTAGCTACAAATATTGCAAGACATATAAGAGTTTGTTATGAAGATGACTTTGAAACTGGTGATAACTATCTTATTCCTAAAGTAATAGGTTCATAAAATAGAGCAATATTCTAAAAAAGTTGATTCATTGATATTAAATTAAAAACTAGCTAAAGTATACACCTAAAGTACCCACATAAATAAAACTCATTTTGAGATTATTATATGCGAGCAAGGTCAAAAATCAAATTGTAAAATCAAGAAGTATTTCCACGAAGAGCGCGTTCGTAAAAATTATATATAGCATCAGTTACATATCAAACTCTATTGTCCCAACAAACCGTCAAGGTTGGAAGAATCAATAAAAATAAAATGAGAATTAATACAGCATCAATAACTCATTGTCATCATGCTAAAGGTGATTTACCAAGTCAACTATTTACTTTTTCTTTAGCAAAAGCATCTTTTGTTCATACACCAATTTTATTTCTCTCAGCGATATATGTGTTATACTCATCATTAGTGTCTGAATTAGAATAATATATTTTTAAATTTCGGATATTTGCTAATGATAATTTATCAAATTCTGCCTTATCTTCTTTACCTTTACTATTGTAAAAGTATTTTTTGTCATTGTTAATATGTTTTACAAATGCAAATGATTGGTTGGTACCTTGATTATCGAAATCTTTAATATCATTATAGTAGTCGTTAACATTTGAAAAAATTTGATGTGAAGGAACACTAATAAATGGGATGTAAACTCCTATAATTATAATCAAAATTTCACAACAAATAATAGAGGATCTTATATTATCTAATGTATCATATGCATCACTTGTAGGTTTGTTAACAAAAAAAGCGATCATTATTGTTACGATATTGTATACAAGCATTAGACCAAGCAAGACATAAATAACTATTTCTTTTGCAAGAAATAGATTATCAAGATTTTGTTGATCTTCTACAGCATTCAATAGGTCTTGTATATCAATGATTTTAGAAGCGCTATCATAATTTATTTTTATGTTTTCTCAAAGACTATTACTGAACCTTTTTGTAATACCAGAATCATTATTTATTGCATCACTAATGGCTTCATTAATTAAGTTTGATGCTTTAAAAGTATTATTGGAATTTTTATAACCAATAATAAAGTTGTTAACTTGTATCTCTCCTTTTTTGCCATCTATATCAGTATCATAGTCATTTTCAGTAAAATCGAGAGAAAAATTTGTATTTTGAATTAGTTTAATGGCATTTTGATATTCAATTAGTTTGTTTTCACCATTATCCTCTTTTAATAATTCAGAAAGTAAATAACCATTAATCATCATTC
>ONDN01000028.1 GCA_900316595.1 uncultured Mycoplasmataceae bacterium
AAATGTGCATAAATTTGAATCATATATGTCATCATTTATCTCACCTGATTCTTTTCTTTGATCTAATTGAGATCTATATAATATCTCAAAATCTTCTTCCATTCGAGTGTATGTTGACTCATTAATACCGTACTCTTTATCAAATCCACCAATATCATTTATTTTATTTGGAAGTGAACAAGAAGTTAGTAAGGTTGTTATTGCTGTATTAGCAGTAATTGCACTAGCAACTGAAAGAAAAATTTTAGCTTTTTTGGATAATTTGTTTTTCATAAATTGTTTTTTCCTATTATACATATAGTATTATAGCATTTTTTTATGTTTTGAGATTAAACTAATGACCGCTTTAATACAAATTTTATTAAGCTTTAGAAGCAATAGCAAAAGCTTGTTCGAAATCTTCAATTAATTCATCAACATTCTCAGTACCAATTGAGATTCTAATTAAGCCTGGAGTGATATTGTATTTGGCAAGTTCTTTTGTAGAATAAGTAGAGTGAGTCATACTTGCTGGATGCTCAATTAATGATTCAACTCCACCTAATGACACAGCTAATGTTCATAGTTTTAAACTGTTAACAAATACTTTAGTTTGTTCAAATGACAAGTTAGTTTCAAATGAAGCCATACCACCAAAATCCTTCATTTGTTTTTTAGCTGCTACATGACCTACACAAGTTGGTAAACCTGGATAGTGTACAACTTTAACATATTTAGAATGCAATAAATAATCAACAAATTTTTTAGCATTTTCACAATGTGCTTTCATTCTTATAGGAAGTGTTAATAAACCACGATTAACTAGGAAAGCAGCATGTGGATCTAATACCGCACCAGTACAATCCTTTAATCCAACCATAGTTACTTGCATAATTTTTTCTTTTGATGAAACAACAGCACCAACAATTACATCAGAATGACCATTAATATATTTTGTTCCTGAGTGAACAACAATATCTGCACCAAAATTTAATGGTTTTTGTAAATACGGTGATGGGAATGTGTTATCTACAACAACATTAATTTTATTATTGAATGCATGAACAGTTTTAGCAATCAATTCAATGTCATTTACCTTCATTGTTGGATTAGTTGGAGTTTCAAAGTAAACCATTGTTGTATGTTTATTCAATTTAGCTTTAATATTTTCAATATTACTAAAGTCAACAATTTGAACATCAATACCAAATCTAATTAGTGTATGTGTAAATAATGCAAATGTACAACCATAAAGGTTAGAATCTGCAATTAAACGATCTCCAGCTTTTAAGAATGTTCACATTACAGAAGCAATTGCTCCCATTCCTGAAGCTGTCATTACACAAGCCTCACCATTTTCTAAAGCAGCAATTTTGTTTTGTAATGCTGTTGTGGTAGGGTTACCTAAACGTGTGTAAATATAGCCATCTTCCTCACCTTTAAATCTTTTCGCTCCTTGATCAACAGAATCAAAGATGAATGTTGAAGATTGATAAATTGGTACATTTACAGCACCATAAGAATTTTTTATAGTACCAGCATGTATTGCTTTTGTTTTATCACTTACAATACTAGCATGTGCTGTTTTTACTTTATCATTTGTTATTTGTTTTTTCATTTTTCTACCTCTTAATATATGTTGATTATAAATTACTAAAAAATAATTTTATTATTTTTTTAACAATAAAATTTCTAATACTAAATATAGTACACCAATGAAAAATGTTTAAACAATAAATATGATTTAGTCTTATCTAATTTAGACAACCTATTGTTATAATACCATAATGTTATGGTCTGTTAGCTCAGCTTGGTAGAGCAGATGACTCTTAATCATCGGGTCGCGGGTTCGATCCCCTCACAGACCACCATAAAAATGTAGCTAACAACTACATTTTTTATTTTTATATTTTTACAAATGTGTTATACTTAATAAGTATACGGAGGAAAAATGACAAATAGAAAAAATATATTGTGTTCACCTATTAAATTTTCAGATATTATACAAGCTGAAAAAAAATTAACAAGTTCTGGATTGGTTAATCCAGTTAAATTGAAATATTGCACTTCTCTTTCAAGAAAATATAATGCAAATTTTTATCAAGTAGTTGAAATTTTACAACTTGTAAAATCATTCAAAATTAGAGGTGCATGTAATAAAATAATGAACTTAACGCCTGAACAAAGAAAAAAGGGTGTTATTTGTGCTTCAGCAGGTAACCATGCTCAAGGTACAGCTGCTACTGCGACTAAATTAAATATTAAATCTTATATCTGCATGCCATCTAATGCACCTCTTACAAAAATAAATGCAACAAAACATTTTGGTGGTAATGTTATCTTAGCTAAAGAACCTTCATTTGATGCAGCATATGCACTAAGTAAAAAATTAGCAAAAGAAAAAGGATATGTTGAAATTCCACCTTATGATGACAAAGAAGTTATTGCCGGTCAAGCAACAATTGCTTTAGAAACATTAAATCAAAATCCTAATATTGATACATTCATAGTTCCAATTGGTGGTGGTGGAATGATTTCTGGTGTTGCTGTATGTGCAAAAACAATTAATCCTAACATTAAGATTATTGGTGTACAAGCTGAAAATTTCCCTGCTATGAAATTGTCAAAGCAAAAAGGAAAAATTGTTAGTTATTCAAAAGGAAAACCTACTTTAGCTGATGGATGTGCAGTTAAAACTCCAGGCAACATTACATTTAGTATTATTAAAGATTGAGTTGATGAAATTGTTACTGTTACTGAAGATGAAATTTCACAAGCAATTGCATTAATAAGTGATTCAAGTAAACTTGTTGTTGAAGGTGCTGGAGCAATGCCAACAGCTGCAATAATTTCAGGTAAAATAAAGATTAACAAAGGTCAAAATGTTGCTTTATTATTATCAGGAGGAAATATTGATACAGCAAAATATTGCCTAACTCTTTCAAAAGGATTGCAATTGTTAAATAGGAAAATTAAATTTAGCATTGAATTAAAAGATAAAAATAAAGTTAAACAATTTTGTGAATTATTAACAAAAAATAATGGTTCTGCTTATTGCATTCTATGCGAATCACAAATAATCCCAGATACAAAACCAGGTAAATATATGTTATTTGCCATTTTCTTTGATTCAAAATCAACAAATCAATTTAAAGCTGATTTAAAAGCAAATAAATTTAATTACAAATTGTTCTAATAAAGTTATCTGTCAAAAAAATGTAGCATATTTGCTACATTTTTTATTTAATAAATACAACATCTTTTATTTCTTTTATTTCTTGAAGAAATGCAACTTTAATGCCTTCATCAAAAGTATTATATTGAAATGGGCAACCCACACACTTACCAATAATTTTTAATGTAAGAATTTTGTTTTTATATTCAACAAATTCTACATCACCACCATCTGCATTAATATAAATCTTGAGAATTTGTAACAAATCTTTAATTTTTTGTATTGCTTTGCTTTTTACCATACTTATTGGACATTTTCTTTGAACTTATTACATTAATCTCTTTACAGAAATTGCCTACATATTTAGAAAAAACAGCAGCATTTTGTGACTCATATATTTTGTATTGATGATGTAATTCTTTTGTCATCTCTTTTGGAGTTGAGAAATGATTATTAAATGATACTATTCAAACATAGTTAATTAAAAGGATAAAAGTAATTGGTGTTTCAACCAAAATATATAAAATATTTCCACCAGAACTATCATCATAACATGCAATATTTGGATTGTCACCATAACCATATTTAATAATGAAACATTTAGGATTAAAGTTAGTTATTTGGTTGTAAATAGAAGCATATGCATGATCTTCGCCAATTAATACATGAGGACATAAAGGCACACCTGTAACACTAAAAACATCAGGTCTAAATGCACTTTCAGGCAATTTAGTAAAATTGATAATTATTACTCATAGTACATAACAAATCGGATAAATTAATAGAGATCAAAGAAAGAAACGTGAATATATACGATTTAAAGGATTTTTAATTTTTTTACATGGATAATTTATATTTGACAATAAAAATATGTCATAGATTATTGGACATATCAAATGAAATGAAATACTGCTAAAAATAGATCATCATAAATAAGTGTCTAATTCATGCATTATTCATTGTGGAAGCATAATTGTCCAGTATGTCATCATTGTTAAATTGATATAAATCCCAACAACTAGAACAAAATTACGAGTATTAAACAACCTAGTTCTAAACATTGTTAGAAATAATAGATATGTAAAAATTACCAAAATGTTAGATTGAGTTGTAAAATAACCAAAGAAATCAAACAACAACTTTCAAGCACCATTATAAACTGAAGCTTGAGCATTTATTGGAAGCATAATATTGGTAACATTAATAGCACAAGTTATAATTCCTATCAAGAAACCGACTCATGCACATATGTATGTGACAGATGAATAATTATGTTTTCTTTTTACAAGATCATTAAATTTTTGCTTATCAGCTTTTGACAAAATTAAAGGGTGTAAATCAACGAGCATAATGTTTATTTTTAGTATTATATTATAATTAAAATATAAAATAATTTTATGGATAAAGTTATTAACAAAGTGACAATTGAAGGCAATATAGTAAATGGTGGGTTTAGTAAAACAAACAAATATGTTTATTTTGCAAAACTAAAACAAGAAAGAAAAATGATTAACTACAAATGAGTTGATTATTTCTCTATTTATGCCCTATCACCTTTGTCAAAAAAATTATCAGAAATAGTAGAAAAAGATCCTAACGCACATTTAATAATTGATGGTGAACTCCACACGAAAATCAATAAGAATAAAGATTTATACACGAGAATTTTGGTTAACAAAATAATAAATGTAAATGATAAAAATGAATAAAAACTAATTAACTAAACAAGAAACGGAGAAATAAACAATGATAAAAAATGAAATAAATAATTTAAATATTTTAGCTAGTGAACTTATAGCAAAATCAATAATTGATATGTATCCAAATGCTAAACTAGGTGAAAAATCTTTAACTGAAATTGGATTTAGATATAGCTTTAAATTACCAAACAATATAAAACTATCTGCTAATGACTTCAATAAGATTAAAAAAATCATAAAGAAAAATATTGATCGCAATTTAGCAATTAAATTTGAAAACATTTCAAAGAAAAAGGCATTAGAAATATTTAAATCTAATGCTTATAAAAAATATCAAATCAATCATTTAAAAAGCAATAATGTTTCAATAATTAAAATCGGTAACGATTTTATTGATATTTGTGATCAATTGGGTTTAAATAAATTCCCTAGTATAGATTTTATTGAGTTAGTAAATATTTCAGGTCAATATTTTGATAACAACTCAAAAAATGAACAACTTATTGCTATTGAAGGATGAGCTAGAAAAAACAAAAAAGAATTTGATGAGTATAAAGAATACTTACATAAAAAAAATGAAAGAGACCACCGTAAAATAGGAGCTAATCTTGAATTATTTTGCTTTGATGAAAGAGTTGGACAAGGTTTACCTATTTGACTTGAAAATGGAACTAATATAAAATTTCAAATCGAGGATTATTGTCGTAAGCTATTACAAAGAAATGAATACAAGTTTGTTCAAACTCCTGTTTTAGGTACTACACAACTATATAAAATTTCCGGTCATTGGGATCACTACCGTGAAAATATGTTTACTGAACTAAAAGTTGATAATGAAGAATTTGTTTTAAAACCAATGAATTGTCCTCATCATATTGTAACTTACCAACAAAAACCACACTCATATCGTGAATTGCCTTTTAGAATTGCTGAGTTTGGTATTCAACATCGTTATGAAGCTAGTGGTGCACTAACAGGTCTAGAACGTGTAAGACAAATGCAACTCGTAGATACTCATACTATTTTGATGTCTAGTCAAATTAACCAAGAAATTAAAAAAATCTATAGCATTATTAATGAAGCTCACAAAACTTTAGGTACATCAATTTATTCAGTTGAATTATCACTTCGTGATCCAAAAAATAAAGAGAAATTTTTTGATGATGACAAAATGTGAAATAGTGCTGAAAATCAATTAAGAAATGCATTAAAAACATTAAAAGTTCCTTTTAAGGAAGTAATTGGTGAAGCTGCTTTTTATGGTCCTAAAATTGATATGCAGATTAAAACTGTTTTAGGTCACATAATAACAATATCAACAATTCAATTAGATTTCTTATTACCAAATAGATTTAAACTTGAATACATTGATCAAAATGGTAAAAAAGCAACACCTGTATTTATCCATGCTGGAATTATAGGAACATTTGAACGTTATTTATCAATCTTACTAGAACAAACTAAAGGTGTGCTACCATTATGATTGTCACCAATTCAAGTTATGTTAATACCTGTTAACGACAGCTATAATGATGCAACACACAAAATTAAATTGCAATTATTAAAAGAAGATATTCGTGTAAAAATAGATGATACCGATGAAAGATTATCTAAAAAAATAAGGGAAGCACAAATTAAAAAAATTCCATATCAAGTAGTTATCGGTGAAAAAGAAATAAAATCTAAATCTGTAACATATAGACAATATGGAAAATCAAATGAAACAAGTGTTTCATTAAATGACTTTATTAAACTTCTAAAAAATCAAATAAAATTGATGAAATAATGCAACAAAAAAAGGGGAATAATTCTAAAAACAAAATATCTCGAGAAAACAAGAAGAAAGTTTTTATTTTTAGCTTTGAACCTAAAAAAGACAAAATAACTCAAACTTTTTTATCAAAAAAAGTTGGTAATTTACTAAAAAAACATGATGATGAAATTGTCTATGTTTTCGTAACTAAATTTAGTTTACCTAGAGTTCTTAAAATTTTTAGCAAAACTATTGAGCCTAAAACTGGTTACATTATTTGTAATAATGGTGCATGTTTATATGACATTAGTAAGAAAAAAATAATATTTAAGAGCTTGTTAAGTAAAGAAGTTAAATCAACCTTGATCCATGTAGCCGAATTAAAATCATTTTTAATAGCCTCAGCCTCAGGAACAAAATGTTCTTTATATTCAACTGATATTATGAAATATAAAAGTTTCATCAATAATTTTTCTGTTGATAAAACACTGATTAATAACTATTTAACCTTTCGTCACTATATTTATGAAAACGATTTTTTGAGTTTTATATTTTATGATCCATATAGTGCTTCACTGCTAAAAGAATACAAAATATTTAAAACTATGGAAAATGATTTAAATGTTAATTTTTCAAAAATTGAAAATAATATGTTTTGTGTCACAAATAGTGATGCTACAGTTGAAAAAACATACATTAAAATATTAGAACTACTTGAAAAAGAAATTGATACTAATAGAACATATTATTTTGTTTTAAATTCCTTTGATGAAATTCTTTGAAACATATTTTCAAAAAATCACTATATGAACATATTACATTGGATTTCATATCGCAATTCATTTGGAGTACCAATTACCCCCCAAAACATATTCATACCGGAGAATATCGATAAAATAATTAGTGCTGTTATGAACAATAATATTTTTATTAAAAAATATTCAATTTCAAATATTGAAAAAGAATATATAAACTTAAGAAATAAGAATCAATAAATTACAATTAACTTGAAATGGACAAATTAATAATAAAAGGTGCTAGAGAAAATAACCTTAAAAACATTAATGTTGAAATTCCTAAAAATAAACTCATTGTTATTACAGGTGTTAGTGGTAGTGGGAAATCATCATTAGCGTTTGATACTATTTATGCTGAAGGACAAAGAAGGTATCTAGAATCATTATCTACATATTCTCGTCAATTTTTAGGTGGTAATGAAAAACCTGATGTTGATTCAATTGAAGGACTATCTCCTGCCATTGCTATTAGTCAAAAATCAACATCACATAACCCTCGATCTACTGTTGGTACAGTAACTGAAATCTATGATTTTTTAAGAGTTTTATTTGCTAGAGTTGGTGACCCTTATTGTCCAAATGGTCATGGTAAAATTGAAACTTTAACTATAAAACAAATTGTTGATAAAATTTTTGAAAACTTTAATGAAGAAGACAAAATTCAAATAATCTCTAAATATGTAAGGAAACAAAAAGGTACATTTAAAAAAGAATTAGACAAACTAAGAACTCAAGGTTTTTTACGAATAAGAATTGATGAGAAAATCTATTCACTTGATGAAGAAATTGAATTAAACAAAAATAATTTCCATAATATCGATATTATTATTGACCGGATTATTAGTCATAATGATAAAAATACACGTTCAAGAATAACTGATGCTGTTGAAAATGCATTGAAAAATTCACCACTACATGAAGTTATTGTTCTTATAAATGACAAGGAATATGAATATTCTGAAGCACATGCTTGTAAGAAATGTGGTTTTTCAATTCCAGAAATGGAACCAAGACTATTCTCATTTAATTCACCAATTGGTGCATGTCCAAATTGCAAGGGATTAGGAATTACATTTGAAGGTGATGAAAATAAGATGATTCCTCATCCTGAACTATCAATTATTGATGGAGGTATTGAATATTACAAAAACACTGCAGGAACTTCAAATATTGAATGGCAAATGTTTGAATGCATGTTGAAACATTACAAAATAGATATTAACAAACCAATAAATAAATTAACTAGAAAGCAACTTGATTATATTCTTTATGGTTCTGATGAACCACTACATATTAGTGTAACATCAGCAAATGGTTTAAAACGTGAAAGTTATGAATATTATGAAGGTGTTTTAAATCATGTTAAAAGATTGTATTTTGAAACAACTAGTGAAATGGCTAGAACTTTCTATGGAAAGTTTATGTCTGAAAAAGTATGTAAAGTTTGTGGCGGGAAAAGATTATCACCACAAGCTTTATGTGTAAAAATAAACAACAAAAATATTATTGAATTAACAGACATGTCAATTGATAATTTGCTAAATTTCTTTTTAGATCTAAAGTTAAGTGAACAAAAAATGCAAATTGCACAACTAGCATTAAAAGAGATTATCAATCGTTTAACTTTTTTACAGAATGTTGGATTAGGCTATTTAACATTATCACGAAATGCAAATACACTTTCTGGAGGTGAAGCACAGCGTATTAGATTGGCTACTCAAATTGGTAGTAATTTAACAGGTGTACTCTATGTCCTAGATGAACCATCAATTGGCTTACACCAAAAAGACAATAATATGCTAATAAGCACACTAAAAAAGATGCGTGATTTAGGTAATACAATTATTATTGTTGAACATGATGAAGAAACAATGTTACAAGCAGATTACATAATTGATATTGGTCCAGGTGCTGGAATTAATGGAGGATCTGTTGTTGCTGCAGGAACCCCAAAAGAGATTATGCAATCTAAAAATTCAATAACTGGAAAATATCTTTCTGGAAAATTGTCTATTCCTGTTCCAAATTCAAGAAGAAGTGGTAATGGACAAAAAATAACAATCACTGGTGCACAAGAAAACAATTTAAAAAATATTAATGTAAGTTTTCCTCTAGGAAAATTTATTTGTGTAACCGGTGTTAGTGGTAGTGGAAAATCAACCTTAGTTTTAGATACTTTAGCAGCAAATATAAAAAAGTATTTGTTTAATCCTTTTACTAAAGTCGGAAAAATTAAAAACATAACAGGTATTCAAGACATTGACAAATTGATTATTGTTACACAAGAACCAATAGGAAGAACTCCAAGAAGTAATCCCGCAACATACATTGGAGTTTTTGATGATATACGTGAATTATTTGCAATGGTTCCTGAAGCAAAAGCTCGCGGATATAAAAAAGGAAGATTTTCATTTAATATTCCTGGGGGAAGATGTGAAAAATGTCAGGGAGATGGTGTAATAAGAATTTCTATGCAATTCCTACCTGATGTTTATGTTAAATGTGATGAATGTAATGGAAAAAAATATAATGATGAAACTTTAAACATTAAGTATAAAGGAAAATCAATTTATGATGTTTTGGAAATGAGCGTTAGTGAGGCATTAGAATTTTTTAAAAATGTTCCTAATATTCACCACAAGATCAGTTTATTAAATGATGTTGGTCTAGGATATTTAAAATTAGGAGCTAGCTC
>ONDN01000056.1 GCA_900316595.1 uncultured Mycoplasmataceae bacterium
AGATATTTTATCTAAGGGTATTAAAAATAATATTTAGGTATTATTATGCACATAACAAAAGAATTTATTGAGAAAAAATATGAAATTGATAAAAATCGTAGTTTTGAAACTTGGTTTATGGGCACTAATGAATTTGATATTTGAAAGAAAATTATATTATCAATAAATTCACAAAAAAATACAAATAATTGAGATTCAATTTTAAACTCAAATTCAATTTGTATGTCCAAAGTAGGCAACAATAGATATGAATTTAAAATAGGGAATTTTAACATTTTAAGTAATAGAATATCTAGACAAACCAGATTTTTTTTAGCAAGATCAACACTACATCAATACATTGATTTTGGAATAGCTTTAAGATTTATTAATGAGGAAACAAGTAAAAATGGCAAATTAAATTATGCATTGTATCCAAATTTTATTAAATTTATTGATAATGTAGATCAAGAGAATTTAACTAATATTTTCCTAGAAAAAATATTGATTTTATTGAAAAAATATTTTTATTCAAACAATAAAAAAGTTAGATCTATCGGTTGTAGCATTTCATGGGGCATTATTTATAAGTATTGTGAAGATAATAATAGAGAATTACAAGATATAGTTAAAACAAAAATAATTGATTTAAAAAAAAGAGATAATAGAGGCAACGGTATGGTCCAATTTATTGGATCATACAAATCGGTTGTTAAACAATTAATTGATAGATTTGGCTATGATAATTTGATAAAAATTATCGAATCTAATTTATATTCAATAGAGAGATGTACAAACGAAGAATTTTATGATGATAATCTTAAAAAAATTATAAGTAGTTATCGCTCTAAATTAAGATTAGAAATTATTAAAAGTAGGGTAGGGATAGACAAAAAATGATATACCGATTTCAAAGAACACTTTCAAGAAAGATATATTAATGATTTAGAGGCATGCCATATTAAGGAAGTAACACAAATAGAGGATGAATTAAGTAATAAAAATTTATGCTATGAAATAAAACAAAAATTAAAAGATGAATTAAAAGACAAAAATAATGGTATTTTATTGAATCGTGATGCTCATTACTTATTTGATGATAGATTATTTGAAATTGATCCTAGAGATGGACATGTCATTATTGAAAATAATGAAACCTCTAAAAAAAGAGTTTGTCAAGCATTTGGTATAAGTTTGGATAAAAGTGATTGTATTTATCTTAAAGACTCGACATTAACTGAACAAATGAAAGAATATATAAGGCAAAGAAATTAACTCTACTTCTCCCATACATATGTAACTACAGGATTACCTGTACCATGAGAATGACTAACTAGTTTTCAACCTTTTTTCTCCATATCATTTACATGTTTTTGAATAGTTTTAACTAATGGTCCAGATTTTGTCACTTTATACATAAATTTCTCCTAAATAATAAATTAATTAATTTTTCTTATCTTACATAAGAAAATAATATATTAATATTATATGAAGAATAAATTATTAAAAACTATTTTCACAACACCAGTTGTTCTTGCCCCAACATTAAGTTTATGCTCATGTTTTGGCAAACGTATAGAACCAATATATTATGAGTTGAAAGATTCAATGCTTTCATATTTTAAGGAATGATGTACTAAACCACATCCAACATATTATTTTGGTCCAATAAATAAATGATTAACTGAAAGTATGCAAGCTAAAGGTTATACAGTTCACCGTGATGACTATTATAAAAATCAAGCTCAACAAGAATGACCTAGTGAATATAAAAATTATTATGGTAATATTTGGTTTGATGTTCCAGCATCAGAAGGATTTGAAGATTATCCATTAACTGTATTACAATGCCATATGGATATGGTTATTGATGGTATGAGTCTTGAAGATGCTAAAACAACACCAATAGAACCAGAGATAAATGAAAAGAAAAATATCATAACCTCTAAAGATCAAAAAACATCATTAGGAGCTGATGATGGTGCTGGTGGATGTATGGTATTAGCACTTATTGATAACCCTAAAGTAAAACATGGTCCACTTCGTGTTATATATACAGCTGATGAAGAGGATGGTTTGCTTGGTGCTAAGGTCATAGGTAAATATGATGATTCATCATCTGTTGATGTAGTTGAAAATGCTAAATATTTTATTAATGTTGATGGTGAAAAACTTGGTGGAGTAGTTAATTCCTCTGGAGGTATTCGTTATTTTTGATATAGATTAAAAAGTGGCGATGAATCTAAAATAACTACTGTTGATGACAATACTAACATTGTTACATTAAAATGTAATGGTGTTCGTGGAGGCCATTCTGCTGGAAATATTATTAAACATGCTAATGCTTTAAAGTGCTTACTTGATGTTATTGATGAATCAGGATTAGCTACTATTGATAATAACTTTCAATTAATTTCAGCAACTACTGATACTAATGTTGTTAACACTATACCAACAGATGTAGAAATTAAATTTGCAGTAAGCGAATCATTTGATATTGAACAAATTAATAATGCTATACAAACTACTTTATCAAAATGAAAGAAATTATGTCCTGATGATAAATCAATATCTATCGAAATGAATTATGCAAAAAAATCATCATCAATAAAATCACTAACAAAAGAATTTTCAAAGAATTTATTTGACTTCATGTCATGATTTGAATTTGGAGTAATTGACTGATTAAAAGAAGGGGAAACACCTGCATCAAGTCAAAACATTGGTCCATTTAATCTTGATGCTAATAAGTCAAATATAACAGAGGTATTGCAATTTGGTTCTTCATCACGTTCATGCTATGAAGAAAAACTTGAAGAATTTGAACAAGCTAATAAAAATAAAGCAGATGAATATTTAGGTCAAGGACACTATGAATTATTTGGTGAAGCACCTCCATATTCTCCAGCTGAAATTAATCCAATGAGGGATATAATAATGGATGGTTTTAAGCATTATGGTACAAAATGCTGGCTTTATGATGAGCATGGAGGATTAGAAGTTTCATATTTTGCTCAAGGACATGAAAATTTACATGTTACAAGTATTGGTCCAACAATTATGGATTGCCATAACAAAAAAGAAACCCTATATTTAAATACTGTTATTCCTACATTTCAAGCTATCGTATACGCTTTACCAAAGCTAAAATAAAGGTTTTGCTTACAAAATATAACAACCTAAGTTAGATATATTCTTAGTTTTATTTGGTATAATAGATTTATAAAAAATTATGAAGTCTACTATAGTAAAAATTATTGATACAATCGGTATTCATGCACGTCCAGCAAGTAAAATTACTAACGAAGCCTCAAAATATAAGAGTGAAATTAAATTTATTGTTGGTGGTAAGGTTGCTAATGCTAAATCATTAATAAACTTAATGGCATTAGGTGTTAAAGTAAATAATAAAGTTGAAATTCAAACAATTGGATCTGATGAAGATCAAGCACTTGCAGCTGTTGTGCAAGTAATGAAAGAAACAAAATTAATATAAAATGACAATTTCACAAATTGTTTTTTTAGTTTGTGGCATTGTTTTTTTATTATTTTCTATTTTGCTAATATGGTATCTTATTTACCGGATTAAAAATCCATATACAATTGAGAAAATAGAGAATACTAACTGATTTGTAAGATGGATAAGAATCAATATCAATATCATATTGTCTATTGCAATAGTAATGGTATTGGTAAGTTCTGTCGCTTTCTTTACAATGTTAAGCACAAATAGTTAATAAAAGGAGAGATATATGAGTAAATTAAATGTTTTGTGTCCAACAAATGGTACATTAATAACAAGCAATAAGATTAGTGATGAAACTTTTAGTAAAAATATGATGGGTCAAGGATTTGGTATCATTCCTAACGATGAAGTTATGTGTGCACCAATTTCTGGTGAAATAACATTGATTTCTGGTCATGCATATGCAATTAAGAATCCTGAAGGTATTGAAGTATTAATTCATATGGGAATTAATACTGTACAAATTTCAGATGATGAAAAAGCCAAAATCTTTAATTATCATTATAAAGTTGGTGACAAAGTTAATGCTAAAGATCCAATCGTTAATGTTGATTGAGATACAATTAAAAAATTAGGTTACGACATTACTACTCCTGTTATTGTCTTAAAGGAGTCAATCCAAAATAAATCAGTAACTATTGAAGCTATTGGACCATGTAGTGTTGGTGATATAGCTATCTCGGTTGAATAAATTTTAAATTATTTAGATCAACATTTCAAAATCTTTCAAATGAAAGAATTATTTTGCATTAACATTCATTATTTGTTGCATTTGAGTTCCGCATTTAGGACATTTTGTTCTCTTATAATAAATAATCACTCATGGAATAAAACCAATTACAGTAAGAAAGCAAATAATCATAACTGTATATGATATAGAAATTTTTTCCTTGTGATTACAATATGGACATTTAAATGCTACTTTCATAATTTTATTCCTTTAATCTATTAACTTTAACTAGATTATCAAATCTATCATTTAAATTTGATACATCATTTTTTAAATTTGACACATCAGTTCTTAAATTTGATACATCACTTCTTA
>ONDN01000029.1 GCA_900316595.1 uncultured Mycoplasmataceae bacterium
AACTCCCTTTCTAACATCTTATTGTATTCATTAACTTCACTATTTTCAATATCTGCAAGATCTGATATTTTTTCAAGTTGTTTAGAATTATATGAGTTTGGGCGAGAGTATACTATATTTAGTTTCAAATCACCATTTGATTGTTGACCAAACATACGAGATTTAATATTCTTAATACCATAGTTATTTAAAGTGATTTGTTCACCATTAGCAGTGTTTGGTTTAATCCTAATTTGTTTAATTCCATAAGGTGTTGGAACATTTATTATTCCTCCACAAATAGCTCTTAATGGATCAACTAAAATATTAGCAATAATTACATTACCTTGGCGTTTAAAAATACGACTTGGTTCAACAAAAATTGTAATGTATAAATCTCCTTTTCTACCATCAATTTCATTACCTTTATTGTTTACAACAATAGTTTGTCCATTTTCAATTCCTGCAGGAATTTGTACAGTAATTTTATCCTTAGCTTCTAGATAGCCACTTCCTCCGCATTTAGGACATTTAGTTTTAATTATTTTTCCTGTTCCTTTACATTTTGGACAAGTAGTTTGTGTTTGCATTACACCAATAAATGTTCTAGTTTGCGTTACTACATAACCAGTTCCATTACATTTATCACAAGTTTTAAAATCTTTACCACCAACACCATTACATTCATCACAAACTTTTTTAATTGGAATTGTGAATTCCTTTTCAGTACCAAGCACCGAATCAATGAAACTTATTGTTGCTTGAGCTTGAATATTTAATGAAAAACCAGGACCTTTTTTTGCTTTTCTACGGCTTCTACCACCAAAAAATGATGAGAAAATGTTATCTTCATCATCGTCATCACCACCAAAATTAAAATGAAAGCCACCAGAACCATTTTGTCCTCTAAAAAAGCTATTAAAGATATCAAAAGGATTAATATTTTCATTACTGAAACCATTTTGGTTTAGACCATCAAAACCGAATTGATCATAAATATTTCTCTTTTCGTTATCACTTAACACCTGATATGCTTCATTTATTTCTTTGAATTTTTGTTCAGCATCAGGTTCTTTATTTCGGTCAGGATGATATTTCATTGCTAATTTTCTAAATGCTCGTTTTATTTCATCTAAACTTGCATTTTTAGCAACACCTAAAACTTCATAATAGTCTCTCTTCTTATTGTTGTTAGACATACGAATATTATATCTATTAATTAGCAATCTAATCAATAAAGTGCTAAATTCAAAATTTATCTTTATTTCTTTTTATTTATTTATATTATTTAGTAAAATATAAATGTTTATGTCATCTTCTAAGAAGAAAAAAAGTAGTTTGGCATCAGTCGTTATAGGATTTTTTCTTGTTATCATAGCTTTAGTTAGCTTTGGTATAAGTACTTTTTTTAGTATAAAAAAACATTTTAAGGGTGATAATTATAATTCTGTAATTAATGTTCGATATGAACTTGATCCTTATAAATCTGAAAACCCTGCAATTGATAAAAAACCAGAAATTAGTTTAGAAGAACTTAAATTTGAATTGGATAAAACTGCTGATGCATATTCAAAATATTTACTTGATAAAAAAGTCTCAAGTGAAAATGTAAAAACTGAAATTATTGAAAAAGATGACGGTTATCATGCATTTATTGATGCTAGTCTTTATAATTACAAAGTTGAAACATCCGATCCAGGAATTTCAAATAAAGATGATAAGAATAAAGATGTTGCTCTTTCTTTGGCATATTATTCAAACATGGATATTGGCAGATTCAGCATTATTTATTCAGATGGTTATAAAGATAAATTTGACGAATCTAAGTTATATATGTGGGATATAAATCAGGATGATGATTATAGTTTAACTGATGATAACTCAAAAATAAAACTTAATGCTCAACAAAATAAAATTAATATCAAGTTACGTTCACAATATTCTTTTGGTAAAAAAGATAAAAATGATGTTTATGCTAAAAATTCAATAAAAGAGACATTTTCAAATGCAAAAGATGCCAAACCAGATGAGGAAAATGATAAAACTCCATTCATGATTATCATTCATAACTTCAATGGCATGATTAATGAAATGAATTACATAACATATGTTAGAGTTCAATATAACCGTAATCTTGACCACCGAGATGAAGTAAGAGATGCATATTGACAATTATCAGATGATCAAAGAGAATTTGGTAAATATATGCAAGACAATGGATTCACAGACCACTGAGGTTTTATTGACAATTATCGATTCACAGATAATTATGGATTTCAAAAAAATATTAGAGATCCATTGGAACAAAAAGAATTATTACCACAAGCTGATTCTGTAACTACATTTGATAGTTCAAATTTCTTTTATGCTTTACAAGATACTGGTAGTGATAACAAAATTGAAATTGGTAAATCTAGCAATTTGAAATATGATTTCTTAAATAAGTACATTCTTGGTATAGTTAACAAAGATAACTTTACTGATTTCTTACCTGATAAAGATCCAACAAAATCAAGTATTGATTCTGATGGTAATTGACTTTCAATTCCTGATTTAACAAATAAATACTTTACATCTTACCAATTGTATAAATCAATGACCGACCAAAAGTCATTATTTCCAATGATTAATATTCTTTGTCCATCGTCAGTCGGTTCAAAAGATGAAGCGAAGATGCTACAAAACGGTATAACTTCTAATGTTAACGTTTCATTAATCAATCCTGATTTTGATCGATCAATTTTACAAATCGATAATGCTTCACTAACCACATTAATAGCGATAGCTGTTTTATTATTAATAATTGGTATTGTTGTTTCTGTTTTATATAGAATCCCAGGATTTGTTTCATTTGCATGAATGATTTTACCAATAGGATTATTACCATTGATAATGTTCTTAACTGGTTTTGGTCTATCATTATGTTTATTAATTGGTATTTTAATAATAATGATGGTTTCATCAGTTTCTTTATTTATTTCATTAAATAAAGTAAGAGCTAGCCATGTCAACCATAAGACTTTAGACCAATCAATAAGACAAGGATTTAAACATTCACTAATTACTGTTTTGGATTTCCATGTTATTAGCTTAATTGCTGGAATTACAATGTTGTTTTTCCCAATGGGTCAAATATTTGCATTAGGTATGTGCTTAATTGTTGGTTCATTATTATCATTTGCATGTACTTATGGATTAAATTATTTGAACCAAATTATGTTGTTTAATAATGACATTGGTATGTATAAATTTAAATGGTTTTCCGCTAACGTTTATGATGTTAATTCAAATGAATATGATAAAAAATTTGAAATTTCAGCATCTGATTCAATAAAGAATCATATTTATTCAGGTTTGAATAAAAATGGATATATTAGCAAGATTACTAATATTAATAATTTAAGTTTTAAAAAGCAATGATTAATTCCATATGCTTTAATAGCAGTGGCTTTAATAGTTATTGGATTTGTATTAGCCTTTGTTTTAAAAATTATTAATTTGAATAGTTTTAATATTGGTACCTATTTAATAATTAATAGACAAGATGGTATCACGAAAGACATGATAATGCGAGCGTTGAATTCACTAAATGCTAGTTGGTTTAACTTTAAAACTAATATTGATTACTTCACGATTGAATCATCGACAATGTTTAGCATTGGTACAAATGAATATACTAGTTTAGTTAATGCTTTAGTTGCTATAGGAATAAATAGCTTTTTTGTTCAAAATATTAATAGTCAAATAACTATTAATTTCACTATTAATTGCTTATGGATTTTATTGACATTCGGTGCACTAATGTCAGTTTATACTTTAATAAGATACAACTGATATAGTATTATTCCAACATTTGCTTCGTTTATATTAACTTGTGCATTAACTTTTGCACTAGTTGCAATGTTTCATATTCCAGTTAACATTTATACAAATTATGCCTTCATAATGATTGGTATCATAAATTATTTATTAATGTATGCATTAATTTCTTCTTTTCTTTCAAAATATATAAAAATCAATCCAACATTATATAAAGATTTGCAAAGTTTATATATTTATACAATCACTACATTTAATGAGTGCTCAATTGAAATAATTACTTTATATTCAGGCATAACTTTACTAATGCTTTTATTATTACCAACAACAACTATTTTCTTCACATTGAATATTTTAATTGGTATAGTAGTTATGGTATTGAATACTTATATAATTTTGCCAATTATTACATATGTATTTAACAATTGACATAATATGTATAGAATTCGTGTAAGAAGGATCCAGTTAGCAACAGATAAGAATAATTTAGATAAGATAGATGAAGAATTAATTGATTCAATAAATATTAACACTAGAAAGTATGAAAAAGACTAGATATATGAAAAAGACCACTAAACAAATAAAAAATGTACCAATAACTAAATCATTAGAAAAATATATTCTTTGTGTAAAAGATTATCCAATTAAAGGTGTGTTATTTAGAGACTTAACACCTATTTTAGCAAACAGTAGAATATTTACCCAGGTAATAGATGAATTATATTCACGTACTGCTAATTTAAAATATGATGCAATTCTTTCACCAGAATCACGTGGTTTTTGGTTTGGCTTACCATTAGCAAATAAAGCACAAGTCAGCTTTGTTCCAGTTAGAAAACCTAATAAATTACCTCGTAAAGTATTATCAGCGAAATACACACTTGAATATGGTACTAACGAATTGCAAATTCATGCTGATGCATTAAAACCTGGAGCAAGAGTTTTAATTGTTGACGATGTTATTGCTACTGGTGGAACAATTAAAGCTATTTATGATTTGGTAAAGCAATCTAAAGCCAAAGTTGTTGGTGTTGCTGCTTTAGCAATCCTAAAAGCACTAAAAGGCCAGGAAGTAATCAAGAAACTAGGTATAAAAAACAAAACTTGACTAATTGAATTTTAATTTTTGCTGAATTAGTTTAGTGGAAAAATAAGTGAATGGTAATCACTTGCCTCAAGTTCGATTCTTGAATTCAGCACCATATATTTTGGGTAGTAGCCAAGCGGTAAGGCATCTGATTCTGAATCAGATATGCATTGGTTCGAATCCAATCTACCCAGCCATAAAATTAATTTATATTTAAATTTTTATATTGCATTGATTAAGCTTGCAATCATTTGCTAAATAATATCTTATTTATATATATACAAATTAGTTTATATAATATTTCATAGTTATTTTATTTATGGAGGTACTAAATTGGTAAAAATTCGTTTAACGCGATTAGGTAAACATAAAAATCCTTTTTATCGTATTGTCGCAACTGATTCAAGACGTAAAAGAGATGGTAGTTATCTAGCTATGGTGGGTACATATGAACCTTTTAGTGGTAAAGTTAATTTAAAAACTGATGCAATTTTAGATTTTTTATCTAAAGGTGCAGTGCTTAGTGAAACTGTTGCTAATATTTTAAAACAAAAAGGTGTTTTGCAACAATATTTAAAAGCAAAAAAACCAACTAAAAAACACAAAAGATCAAAGAAAACAAAAAAAACCAATAAATCAGAAGAGATTAAAAAATAGTTGTGAAAATTTCTATTCTTACACTTTTTCCAGAAATATTTGAAAAATTTGTAAATACATCAGTAATTTCTCATAGTCTAACAAAAAAAATTAATGAAATTGAAATAATTAATTTTCGCAATTATTCAAAAGATTCTCACAAACGTGTTGATGATTATCAATATGGTGGTGGACCAGGAATGGTGATTGGTTTACAAGCAATAATTGATTGCTTGAATGATATAAAAACTGATGATTCATATGTTGTATTATTAACTCCTCAAGGTAAGAAATACAATCAACAAATTGCTAAAAGATTTAGTAAATTAAAACATTTAATTCTTATTTGTGGACATTATGAAGGATTTGATGAAAGAATTATCAATTTTATTGATGAAACAATTTCTATTGGGGATTATGTATTAACAGGTGGAGAAATTCCTGCAATGGTGGTAGCTGATAGTTGTATGCGTTTAGTAGCAAATACAATTAATAAAAATTCATTGGTTTGTGAATCATTTGAAAATGGCTTATTGGATTATCCAGTATACACTAAACCAAAGAACTTTAAAGGTTACAAAGTACCTGAAGTACTTACTTCAGGTAATCATCAAAAAATAAATGAATGAAGAAAACAACACCAAATATTAAATACCAAAAAAAATCGTATCGATCTATACAATAAATATTTAAAATCTAAAAAGAAATAGGAGCTAATTATGTCAAGTAATAAAAATAATAATGTTGCAATCTTAAAATCAATTCAAAAAGCACAATTGCGAGATGATTTACCAGAAATTCATCCTGGTGATACTATTTCAGTATATTTGAAAATTATTGAAGGTGCTAAAACTCGTGCTCAACGTTTTGATGGTATTGTATTACGTATAAGAGGAACAGGTTTAGGAAAAACATTTACTATTAGAAAAGAAAGCTATGGTATAGGTGTAGAAGAAACTTTCCCATATAACTCACCATTGATTGTTAGAATTGAGGTTCAAAAACGTGGTAAAGTTCGCCGTTCATATATTACATATATGCGTAACCGTTCTGGTAAATTTGCTAATATTAAAACAAAAGCAACTAAAAAAGAAACAAAGTCACAAAAAAAATAATTGGTTGTTTCTAATTTAAGCTAAACATGTATAGAGCAAAACAATACAATCATAAATTAATTGAACAAAACTGATATACATTTTGAAAGAAAAACAATTTGTTTGAACCAAACAACAAATCGAAATCAAAAAAATTTAGTATTATTTTGCCGCCTCCTAATGTTACTGGACATTTACATTTAGGACATGCTTTAGATGGAACAATACAAGATGTATTGATTCGTTATAAAAAAATATGTAATTATAATGTTTGCTGATTTCCAGGTACAGATCATGCTGGAATTTCTGCTCAAACAAAATTTGATAAAGTTGTCAAACAACAAAAGTTAAGTTTTAAAAATAAAAATGAATATTTAGAGCAACTTAAAAATTGAGTTGTAAATCAAAAAAAACATATTCATGATCAATGAGAGAAATTAGGCTTTGCTCTAAGTTATCAATATGAATCTTATACATTAGATCCTAATGTAAGCAAATTATGTAATAAAGTATTTATTGATTTATATAAAAAACATTTAGTTTATCGTGATTACAAGATTGTTAACTGGGATGTTAAATTAAAAACTGCTATTTCTGATATTGAAGTTTTCTATAAACAAACCAAATCGAAAATGTACTATTTTAAATATTTTATAGATGGTACAAATGATTTTCTTATTGTAGCAACTACAAGACCAGAAACAATGTTTGGTGATACTAATTTAGTTATTAATCCAAAAGACAAAAGATATAAAAAATATTTAAATAAATATGCTATTAATCCAGTTAATAATAAAAAATTGTTAATAATTGGTGATGAATATGTAGATATGAAATTTGGAACCGGTGTGATGAAATGTACCCCAGCTCATGATTTTAATGATTATGAATTAGCCAAAAGACACAATATCAAAAATTATTATTCAATAATGAATGATAATGGTACATTAAATAAATATTGTTCTATTAATAAAACTTCATATGCAAATATTGATCGATTAAAAGCAAGGGAACTAATTGTTCAACAACTTAAATCTCTTAACTTATTAGTTAAGGTTGAAGATTATATTAACAATATAGGTTATAGTGAAAGAACAGGTGAGGTTGTTGAACCTTTGATTTCAAAACAATGGTTTGTTAAAATGAAGCCAATTGTTAAACAATTGCAAAAAAATCTTGCAACTAAAAAACAATTAAAATTTTATCCTCAACGTTTTGAAAAAACATTAAATTCTTGACTTAACAATATTAATGATTGATGTATATCTCGTCAATTGATTTGAGGTCATCGTATTCCTGCTTTTTATAGCAAAAATGGAAATGATATTTATGTAGGATTAAATCCACCAAAAAACTACATCCAAGACAATGATGTATTGGATACATGATTTTCTTCTGGACTATGACCACTTGTTGCAACTAAATACAACATTAATGGCGATATGTCAAATTTTTATCCAACTGATGTATTAGTTACTGCTTATGATATTTTATTCTTTTGAGTAGCAAGAATGCTATTTCAATGTAATGATTTATCAAATCAAATTCCATTTAAAGATATTTTAATTCATGGTTTAATTCGTGATGAATTAAATCGTAAAATGTCTAAATCATTAGGCAATGGTATTGAACCAGAAGATATTATTGAAAAATTTGGTGCAGATGCATTAAGATTATTTTTAATTTCAAATACAACACTTGGTGAAGATATAAGATTTTCACTTGACAAAATTTCATATATGTCAAATTTTTTAAATAAAGTTTGGAACATACATAATCTATTAAATCAATATGAATTTGATGCTCACTTAACAAAAATTAATAACCCATTAAATAAATGAATTTATTTAAAATTTAGTCAATTGGTAAATAAAATTAAAGTTTTATATAGTAAGTATAACTTTTCGGTATTAGTGAAAGATTTAATTAGTTTTATTTGGGATGAGTACGCAAATTGTTATCTTGAATTAATTAACCCATTATTAAACAATAAACAATATTCTAAAGAAACAATTGCTATTGCTAGATATATTTTCAAGAATATATTAATTTTATTACATCCATTTGCTCCATTTATTACTGAAAACATTTATCAAATAATGTTTTATAATAAAACTTCAATTCTTAATGAAACTTTATTTAAAATTAACAAAAACTTATTAGACTATTCATCAAATAAACTAATGTCTAAATTGATTCCAATGATTAATAAAATTAGGGAGTTAAGAATAGCAAATAGAATTAAAAAAGATGTTGTTATTGACATAAATATAATCGATAAAGATTTAATAAAATATAAAGAATTTGTTATTGATTTTTTGAATAATTACAAAATTTCAGTTAAAAAAATTAGCCAAAAAAGAATTAATGATGATTTTGATATTATTAATTTAAAAGATTCAATAATTGAATATCACAACACATTTGTATCTAAACAAGATGAATTAGATAAATTGAATAAACAGAAATTATATTTAGAAGCTGAAATTAAACGTTCAGAACAAATTCTAGCTAATAAAAATTTCATTAATAAAGCGCCTAAACAAAAAGTTGATCTTGAAAAGGAAAAATACGCAAAATATAAGGAAAATTACGATTTCATTATCAACGAAATTAAAAGAATAAAATAATTAATTTTTATTAATTTTTTAATACTTTTTTAGTTACAAACATACCTTTAAATGTATAGAATCATTTTATGAAAACTGATGATCGTGAATTGATTTATTTATATCGTACTGAAGCATTACAGTCAGCATTTGATATATTGTACGAAAATTATTTTGATCGTTTGATAAGTGCTACATATAATTACTATTTAAATGCATTTAATAAAGCATTGAATTTTGAAATCAGTGACATTAAATCATTTTGTTTTAACAACTTTATTAAAATAATCAATGAATTTAACTTAAATTCAAATAAATATAATTTTAGTCAATATTTATTCATTGTTAATCGTTCGTATTTTCGTGATTATTTAATACATGAATTAAATACAAGTGGCAATCATGTTTTAAATGTTGCTTTTTCACTAAATGAAACAAATAATCAATATATTTCTGAAACACAACATTCAAATGATGAAAATAAATTGACATTAAATATTTTAATTAAGCAAATAATTGATTATGTAAAACATTATGCCCTTAATATTTTAAATGATAAACAATTGAGTGTTTTTAATTTATGAATTAATGGTTCTGATTTTGAAAAAATACATAAGGAAACTTGTATTGGATTAAATAAAGTTATTAATATCGTAAGAAGTATGGCTAAAAAGATAAATTATGCTATTGCTTATAAATTTAACTTGAATATTAAATTTCTCCCATATAATTTCTGCTTAAAAATCCAAGGTTTTTAATTAAATAAAATTTACATACAAATCTATAATCATAAAAACGGTGATATAATGGAAAAAAAATGATTCAAAGAGTGAGATGGTTTTAACCCCGGAAACTGATGTAATGAAATAGATACGCGTAGTTTTATTCAATTAAATTATAAACCTTATAATGGTGATGCTAAATTTTTACAAGGACCAACAAAAGCAACAAAATATTTATGAGATCAAGTATTATCTCTTTCTAAAAAAGAAAGAAATAATGGTGGTGTTCTTGATATGGATAAAAGAGCATCATTTATTGATGCTTATGGCCCAGGATATTTATCAGATTTAAAACATCGAAAAGATGAAAAAATTGTTGGAGTTCAAACTGATGCTCCTTTTAAAAGAGCATATATGCCAAAAGGAGGCACTAAAACTGCTAATCAAGCTGCAGAAAGTTATGGTTTTCAACCAGATAAGAAAATTGTAGAAATTTACACAAAATACACAAAAACACATAATAAAGCTGTATTTGACATTTATACTGATGAAATGCGTAAGGCAAGACATACACATATATTAACAGGTTTGCCTGATACATATTCACGCGGTCGTATCATTGGTGATTATCGCCGTGTTGCATTATATGGTGTTGATTATTTGATTAATGAAAAAATTGATCAAAGAAACAATTTATCAGACATTATGTCAGATGAGATTATTCGTTTGCGTGAAGAAATTGCTGATCAACTTGAAGCATTAAAAGCATTAAAAACAATGGCATTAAGTTATGGTGATGATATTTCAAAACCAGCAAAGAATGCACGTGAAGCATTTCAATGATTATATTATGGATATTTGGCAGCAATTAAAGACCAAAATGGTGCTGCTATGTCTGTAGGAAGAAATTCTACATTTTTAGATATCTATATTGAACGTGACTTTAAAAAAGGAATTTTAACTGAAACTCAAGCACAAGAATTAATGGATCAATATGTAATGAAATTACGTATTGTTAAGTTTATGCGTAGTCCTGAGTACAACAATCTTTTTTCAGGTGATCCTGTTTGAGCAACTGAATCAATTGCTGGTATGGGAATTGATGGTAGAACATTAGTAACTAAGAACTCATTTAGAATTATTCATACTTTAAGTAATATAGGTCCAGCTCCAGAACCAAATTTAACTATTTTATGATCACCAAGATTACCATTAGGTTTTAAAAGATTCTGTGCAGAATATTCAATAAAATATTCTTCAATGCAATATGAATCAGATGAATTAATTAGGATTACACATGGTGATGATTATGCAATTGCTTGTTGTGTATCACCTATGAAAATTGGTAAGCAAATGCAATTCTTTGGTGCAAGAGCAAATTTAGCTAAAGCATTGCTTTATGCAATTAATGGTGGTTATGATGAAATAGTATGCATTAAGGAACCTAATAATTATGAAAAGTATCGTTTAGGTCCTAAATTATCACAAATTTCAACTGATAAAAATAAACCATTAGATTATAATGAAATTCGTGAACGATTGCACCAAGTGATTGAATGGTTAGCAAAACTATATATTAATACATTGAATGTAATTCACTATTGCCATGATAAATACTTCTATGAAGCTGTTCAAATGGCACTTTATGATGTTAATGTTTTCCATTTCTTTGCTACTGGTATCGCTGGATTAAGTGTTCTTGCTGATTCATTATCAGCAATAAAATATGCTAAAGTATATCCAGTATGAACTAAGCTTCCAAATGGCAGAAGTATAGCAACCGATTTCAAAATAAAAGGTGAATTCCCTAAATATGGAAATGATGATAACCGAGTTGATTATATTGCTGTAGAAATTATTAAAGAATTTATGACTGAATTAAAAAAACATAAATCATATCGTAGTAATTGTATTACTACATCAGTTCTAACAATTACATCTAATGTTATGTATGGCGAATATACAGGTTCAACTCCTGATGGTAGAAAAAAAGGAGCACCATTTGCTCCAGGAGCAAACCCTATGCATGGACGTGATGCTTCAGGTGCAGTAGCTAGTTTAGCTTCTGTTGCCAAAATTCCATATAAATATTCGGCGGATGGAATATCTAATACATTTTCAATTGTTCCAAATGCTTTGGGCGACGATGATTTATTAATAATATCTAAAAGTAAATTGAAAAATAAAAAAAGTAAATAATAGTATTAATGTAATGAAAAGCTAAGATAAATGTCAGCTAATTATACATTTCATCTAATAGGAATTATGATGTTTGTGATATAGTTGATTACGCAGCGAATGGTTATATTGTTAAAACAGATAAAGAGTAATGATATAAAAAACCGAACTTAGAGTTAACACTAATGGTGATGGTGGAAACAAACCACCAAAATCAAGATAATCTCATACTTGATTTGTTGAATTTGAAAAAAGAAATGATCAAAGATTTAATAAATTAGAAAAAAGAAGTGTTAAATTTAAGTACTAGAATTGATAACTTAGTTAAAATTAATAATCTAAAAGAATAAATTTAGACTATTTTTTCTAAACCATACAACTTTAATAGTTGTTTAGAGTTTTTAAATTTACCAGTATATTTGATTTCACCATTAGCAATGATAATAGCATAATCAGCAAATTCACCAACTTCTAGAAGATTGTGGGAAGAAATAAAAATAGTTTTATTTTCTTGTTGAAGTTTTTTCATTTGTTTGTAAAACAACACTCTAGTTTCAGGATCAAGATTATCAGTTGGTTCATCCATAATAAAACAGTTAGCATCAGCGATCAAAGCTTGGATAATCATAATTTTTTTAGCATTTCCTGATGACAATTTGTCTAAAGGGACATTTAAGTATTTTTGGGCGTCAAATAGTTTTATATACTTATCAATTTTAGCTTTGATTTGTTCAAGAGGAAGATTGTTCAATAATCCCATACGAATAAGAAAATTGTTAGTTATTTCATTGGAAAAACTATCTTTTTCAGGAATATAAGCAATTTTTTCTCTAGCTTGTGGGTTTAGAGATGAAATCCCATTAATGGTAATCAAGCTTCCCTTATCTAGACTATATAAATCTAAAATACTTTTAATAGTAGTAGTTTTACCAGAACCATTTTTACCCGCAAAAATAGCAAATGCTCCTTGTGGAACTACAAAATTCACATTCTTTAAAATATGTTGTGATCCAAAAGACTTATTTAAATTTTTAACTTCAATAACACTTTTCATTTATACCTTCAAATTAACCCTTTTATATTTGGTTAAACCTAAACTAATACTAATTACCCCAACTACTAATAATAAGGCTGCTGGGATAGCAACATAAACAATATGGTAACAGAAAGTAGACACTTTGCCTCCTTCCATAAAATTTTCTCTTAAACAAAAGAATGAAGCAAAAAACACTCCTACAAAAATAGAAGAAAATAAGATGGCAATTAAGATGCAATACAAAGTTGCCTTCTTTTGAAAAAAGAAAGCAAAACTAGTAATAAGAATTTGAATGGTAAAAATGAAAATAATCATCATTATGCCAACATCAATGAATAAACTGTTTACATCATTACTAATTGTGTATTCTTTATTGGCAAAAACCGCAAATATTAATAATGAAAGACAAGAAACAACAGAAAATATTAAAGCAAAAATAGCATTTACTATTATCTTAGTAAGAAACAAGGATTGACGACTATATTTTCTGGTTAAGATAAAAATAAGATTATTATGTTCAATATTATTAATGTAAACTGGGATTAATAAACTACTTGTGTAAAATGGGAAAGTAAAAATAATAGATATAGGCAATATTCACATAAAAAAGCTGCTTATTATTTCTGCAATAGATTTATCAGTTTCAGTTGGAGAGTCATGAATCATCTTCAAATTAAATCAAGGCATAACAAAGATCATTAAAAAGACTACTATAAGTGATATTACGTATATGATGATTGAGGATTTACTATGGAAAAATCTTCTAAAAGTGTCAGAAATTAATCGTTTCATTGCGTATAATGTTTTATTAGTATCCAAATATTTTAGTATTATAACATACTAACTAAAAAAATAAGCACCATGTTGATAAACATTTTCTGAGTAATGCTGCAAAAAAGTTGGTTTTGAGACTTCACTTACTTATTTGAGTAGGAATGGGTAATATATAATATACATATGAGTATCAAGTATAAAATTGATGATGCTAAGAAGAATAAGAACTTAATCAATGATGAGATTAAGCTAAGTAGGATTAAGTCTAAAGGTGACCTTGGTGGTGGAAGAAAACCTTCAAAACTTAAGGCACCAACTTGGTTTGCCGATTTCAGAAATGAAGTTATGCAAAGATTTGATGAACAAGCAAAATTTAATAAGCAACAGTTAGAATTTAATAAGTCTATTCGTGAAGATCTAAATAGAGTAATCAAATTAAATAATTTAAAAATTAAAAATTCTATTGGTTAATTATTAATTTTCTATTTGATGAGAAATATGAAATTAAGAGAATATTTAACTAAGAATAAAATAAAAAATATTATCAATGCCTTGGATGATAAAATTGAAAAAAATGTATTCAATATAACACAAGGTTTATTTATTGATAGACTTTATCGAAGCTTTTTATTAGATGACGAAATAATTAATCAAGATAATATTGATGGAGTAATAAAAAGTCATCTTTGTGAATTAATTAAGGAAGTTAGACAAATAGTTTTAAAAAAAGAAGAAGATTTGTCAATTTACGAAATTCTTAATGGTGGTTGAAATAAGCTTCTTAATGAAGAATTTAATAATTTAAATTCAAAAAAATTAAATGGAATACTTGATTCAATAATTAATGAGCTTTATTTTTGTATTAATATTTAAACTGAGGAGTTTTGCAATATGAAAATTGAAAAATTAGTTGAAGTTAATTTAAGAGATATTTGAAAGCATGAGGAAAGAGATTTCTCAAAATGACTATCGAAAGAAGAAAATATATTAGAAATTGGCAAGATACTTAATCTTAGTCTTGTTGATGTGGAGACAGAAAAACAAATAGGTTCTTTTAGTTGTGATATTTTTTGTAGAGATGAATTTTCTGATAAAAAAATTTTAATTGAAAATCAATTAGAAGCTACTAATCATTGCCATTTGGGTGAATTGTTAACATATAGCTCAGGTTTGGATGCCTCTATAGTTGTTTGAATTGTAAAAAAAGCAAGGCCAGAGCATGCTGGTGCAATAAAATGATTAAATGAACATTTTGATAATGAAGTTTCATTTTTTTTAATTGAAGTACATGCATACAAGATTGGTGATTCCAATCCAGCACCTAAATTCGAAGTTATAGAACAACCAAATGATTTTTCTGTTCAAGTTAAAAATAATAATAAAGTAGGAGAAAAATCAAAAAAAACACAAAATTATAGATTTGAATTTTGAACATTATTTAATGAGATTTTAGCAGAGAAAGGATATCCTTTTAATAAAAGAAAACCAACTAATAATCATTGATATGATGTTTCAATTGGAAGCTCTAAGTGCCATATATTTATAAGTTTAGTTAATAAAGCTAAAAAAATTGAAGTTGGTATATATGTTAATGATTCAAAAGAACAATATGATGCAATATTTACACACAAAGATGAGTTTGAACTTTCAATGGGTTGTAAATTTGTATTTAATAGAAATAATAACAAAAAATCATCTACTATATCAACATTTATACTGGGTTTAGACTTTGAACACCAAGATAATTACAAAGATTTAATGAATAAAATTATTGACTTGATTTTAAAACTAAGATCAATAATTAAACCTTATTTATTATAAAGAAAATGTTTAATATATGCAAATAATTAGTAAAACTACTAAATATAAAATAACTAATACTAAGGATGGTCCTACAACTAAACCAAGAAGAGATAAAGCTCCAGGTTGATTTATTGAATTTGAAAAAAGAAATAATCAAAGACTTGATAGAATAGAAAGTAATGTTTCAGATCTAAGAAATGATTTAAATAGAGTAATTAAGTTGAATAACTTAGAACATTAATAAATTGAGACTTTATTCATAAATTCACAACATAAATAAACTTTATAAAAATATTTAGACAAAGCTCTATAACTTATTATTTCAATTAAAATTAGTTACTTATTAATATATTTTG
>ONDN01000036.1 GCA_900316595.1 uncultured Mycoplasmataceae bacterium
ACCTGTCTGATAATAACTATTGATAAAAGCAAATGATAACACTCGATTATCATCATCACCTTCGAGATTAATATGACGTTCAAGAACGATTTTATCTTCGGTTAATGTTCCTGTTTTATCTGTGCATAACACATCCATTGCACCAAAGCTTTGAATTGAATTAATATTTTTTACAATAGTTTCTTGTTTAGAAAGTTTAAATGCTTCTTTAGCAAGATTTAATGTAACAATCATTGGTAACATTTCAGGTGTTAAACCTACAGCAACAGCTAATGTATATGTTAATGCTTCAATTCATTGTTTTGAATCATCATATTTTATATAGTTAACACTTCCATAGATTACAAAAACAATTAATGCCATTGCTAGCATTGTTCAAATTAATATTCAACTAACACTGGCAATACCAATATCAAAATTTGATTTAGGTGCTTTTTTATTCAATATTTTGGCAATAGAACCTAAAAATGTATTTCTACCAGTGCTAATTACAACACCAATAGCACTACCTGAAGAAACACTGGTACCCATGAAACAAAGATTGCTGCACTCTAAAGCAGAATTAGTATCACCATTATAAACTGAACCAAATTTTTCAACTGGTTCAGATTCTCCAGTTAATGATGATTGTGTAATAAATAAGTCTTTAGCACTTATAATTCTTAAGTCTGCAGGAATCATGTCACCTGCTGATAATTTAATAATATCACCAGGTAACACTTCTTCAATAGGGCGTTCCTTTATCAAACCATTCCTTTTGACTGCAGTTGTGGTTTTGATCATTTGTTTTAGTTTTTCACTAGATTTTGAACTTCTTCCTTCCTGAAATAATTTAATAGCACCTGATAAAATAATCATTGCTACTATAATTCCAAAAGAAATTCAATCACTTGCTTCAATTTTATCTCTAGCAATAATTGGAGTAAAAATAATTAATGCTGCAATAACAGCAAGTATTGCTGAGAATGGATTTAAAAAAGCGCTAACAAGTTTTTGTCAAATACCATGTTTTTTCTTGGTGGAAAAAACATTGTAGCCATATTTCTCTCTTAATGGTTTAATGTCTTTTAAGCGTAAACCATTTTCAGATGTTTTTAAATCTTTAAAAACATCTGCTTTTTCCATTTTTGCAAATTTAAGTAAGGTTTTATTTTGCTCACTAGAAAAGTTATTTTTAAGTTTTCTTTCTTTACGTTCTAGAATTTTCATATCTTATTAAGGTCATGAATACACATTTAGTTGATAAGTATATGCAATAATAGCAAATTAGAATTCTTGTTTAATTATTAAAAATCAATGTGACAGTCAGTAATTCAACACGAGTAATAATCAGTACTAGAGCTTTTGTTCAAATGTACGTCCAATGTTCTTACCTCCTGTCTATAAAAATAATATTTTTATAATTATAAATAAGTAATAGGTATATATTAAAAAAATGCACCATGATTAAAAGTTTAGAAAAAAACTTAATTGTGTTTAACAACAATATTAATGACAATAATGCTTATATGTTAATTGAACATGGGCATTGTATTGTTATTGACCCATCATCATATGGTCAAACAATTGAAAATTATATTAATGAACATAAACTAATTTTTGATGGCATTTTATTAACTCATGGGCATTTTGATCATATTGAATCTGCTAATGAATTAATGACAAAATTTAAAGTTAATGCTTATTGTCATAAATCAGATGAAATTGTTGTAAATAAATACAATTGTGCAGACATGATGTCAAATCCAAATTTTAAACCATTGTCTGATTCATATATTTATTTCAATCAAAAGGAATTAAAAATAAAAAATTTTAAACTAGAAGTATTATTTACCCCAGGACATACTGCAGGTTCAGTTTGTTATCATTATCAACATTACTTTTTTACAGGGGATACAATTTTTTATGATTCTGTGGGTCGATGAGATTTACCGACAGGTAACCAAAAACAATTATTTGATTCAATTAAAAAATTTATGAATGTAGTTAAACATGATGATTTAATTTTACCTGGTCATTGTCAACATTATGAAACTTATAATAATGTTGAAAAAGCAAATCTTTACATCACACATTTTAAAGGAGCAAATTAATGAACAAAAAAGATGAAATTTTAATTAAACAAGCATTAATGGCTAGAGGAATTAAAGGGAAAGATTTAGATAAAGCCATTAAGGAAATTAATGATAAGGGTTTATGCTTTGATGATTTAATTAATAACTTTATTGCTAAAGCAGATGCTGACCCACATTCAATTGCTGAACAAAATTGCGAATCAGGTAAATGTGAAGCTTGAAAATTAAATGCAGATGGAGAATAGTTATGGCAAATATTTTAGTTATTGGTGGAGCAGGTTATATTGGTAGTGTTGTTTGTGAACAACTTATTAAAAATCATAAAGTTGTTATTTTAGATGATTTATCTACAGGCTTTAAACAACTTATTAATAAAAAAGCCAAATTTATTAAAGGTAGTTTACTACAAACTGATTTGTTAATAAGAATTATTAAAGAAAATAAAATTGATTTAGTTATTTGTCTTGCTGCAAAAATTGTTGTCTCTGAATCAGCAAGCATGGCATTAGATTATTTTGAAACTAATGTTAATGGTTGTTTAAGTTTAATGAAAGCAATCAGCAAAACAAAAGTTAAAAAACTTATTTTTGCCTCATCAGCTGCAGTGTATGGTGTTCCACAAACAAAATGTATTAATGAAAACCATCCACAGAAACCATGTAATGTATATGGGATGACAAAAAGTATTGATGAAAAAATTATTACTAACGTAGCAAAACAATATGGTATTAATTATTTAATCTTTCGGTTCTTTAATGTTTCTGGTGCAAGTAATTCATTATCTTGCGGTTTATTAAAGAAAAATCCTACATGATTAATTGCAAGTATTAATAAATCAATTATTAATAATGAAAAATTTAATATTTATGGAGGAAAATATAAAACGAAAGACCATACATCATTAAGAGACTATATTCATGTTGAAGATATAGCTTATGCCCATTATCTTGGTGTGAAATATTTAATGAACAAAAAACCTTCTGCAATTTTAAATTTAGGTCTTGGAAAAGCATACACCGTGAAAGAAGTTTATAATTGCGCATTAAAATTATTTAAGGCAAAAAATAATTTAATTATCAGACCAAATCGTGAAGGTGACCCCGACTGTTTATTGTCAGATATAACTAATGCTAAAAAAACATTAAAATGATGTCCTAAATATAAATTAGAGGACATGATTAAATCAGATTATAAATTTCAGAAAAAATTTATTAAGTATTAATCTTTTTTAA
>ONDN01000081.1 GCA_900316595.1 uncultured Mycoplasmataceae bacterium
GCTTGTAAGTTTGTAAATGATAAATGATCTATTATTTTTTGTTTAGCATCTTCTTTATTACTTGCACGACGAATTATTTCTACAACATCATCGATGATTCGAATTGCCTTAATTAATCCTTCAACAATTTCTTTACGCTTTAATGATTTTTCCAAATCATATTTACTTGCAGCTATTATTACTTCATTAATGTGAGCAATAAATGAGTCTAAAGCATTTAAAATTGAAAATTGAACCGGTTTATGGTTATCAATTGCTACCATATTCATGGTATAAGAGATTTGCATTTCGGTTTCTTTATAAATTAAGTTTTTCATTAATTCAAAATTCTTACCATTTGACAATTCAAGAACAATTCTTACACCATTTTTATCAGTTTCATCTCTTACTTCTTTAATGTTTAATACATCATATTTTTCTTTTAATTCATCAAGTTGACGAACAATTAATGATTTATTTGTTTCATAAGGGATTGATGTAATAACAGCAGTTTTTGCATTTATTGATTCAATTTCTCCACGGATATTAATTTTTCCTTTACCTGTTGTATATGCATCAATGATTCCTTGTTGATTTAAAATGATACCACCTGTTGGAAAATCAGGTCCGGGCATGACATTCAAAATTGATTTTAAAAAGCAATTTGGTGAATCAATCCTTGTTATAATTGCTTCTATTACTTCTGAGGGATTAAATGTTGGAATGTTAGTTGCATAACCGGCAGCAATACCATTTGCACCGTTAATTAATAAATTAGGTAATAATGTTGGTAAAACTACTGGTTCATACTCGCTGTCATCAAAATTGTTAATGAATTGAACAGTGTTTTTTTCTAAATTTTGTGTCATTGTTTGACCAAATTTAGATAATCGACATTCAGTATAACGCATAGCGGCAGCGCCATCACCATCAATAGAACCATTATTACCATGCATATCAAGTAGAGCAATATTATTTTTCCATGATTGGCTCATTCTTACCATTGCTTCATAGATAGAAGAATCACCATGTGGGTGATACTTACCAATAACCTCACCAACTGTTCTTGCTGATTTTTTATGTGGTTGATCATAGAACAGATGTAAATTATTCATAGCATAAATAATTCTTCGTTGAACTGGTTTTAATCCATCGCGAATATCAGGTAGAGCACGATCTTGAATGATGTATTTAGCATATTTGCTAAAATCATCAGACATGACGTTTTCAAGAGTTAATTTTAAATATTCTTCTTTGTTATTGTTACTCATAGTACCTTTAAAATTTATTGTTGATCAAGCATATTAAAATCAACATTTTCATTAATTCATTTCTTTCTTGCAGATGCATTATCACCCATTAAAATTGAAACCTGTTTTTCTGCAAGAGCAGCATCTTCAATTGTAACCTTAATAAATTTACGATTATTTGGATCCATTGTTGTTTCCCATAATTGATCAGCGTTCATTTCACCAAGTCCTTTATATCTCTGAACATCATAAGATTTAAATTGCTTTTTATTCTTATTTAATTCTTGTTCATCTCATGCATATAGAATTTTTCTAGTTGCTTTGTCAGTTACTCGATATAATGGACTTAATGCGATATAAATGTGGCCTTGTTCAATCAATGGCTTCATATAGCGGTAAAAGAAAGTTAATAATAAAATTTGGATGTGTGCTCCATCAACATCAGCATCAGTCATGATAATAACCTTATCATATTTTAAGTTTGATATATCAAATTCTGGTGTAATACCAGTACCAAGACATGAAATTAATGTACATATTTCTTCATTATTTAACAAATCTCTAATTGAAGCTTTTTCCACATTTAAAACTTTACCTCGTAAAGGTAAAATTGCTTGATGCTTTTTATCTCTTGCTAATTTAGCACTTCCTCCAGCTGAATCACCCTCAACAATAAATAATTCATTTAAACTTGGTGTTTTAGATTGAGCTGGAGTCAATTTGCCTGATAACAATAATGTTTGCTTATTGGTGTTCTTTAGTTTTCTTACATCTTCTCTTGCTTTTTTAGCAGCAATTCTAGAATCACGTGAAGCAATTACTTTTTTGATTATAGTATCACTATCTTTTTTATTTTCTTCTAATCAAAAAATAAATTGATCGCCAAAACATTTTTTAACTGCAGATGTTGCTTCTTGGGTAAACAACTTGTTTTTTGTTTGTCCTTCATAAGCAATCATTTTTTCTGGAACACGAACTGAAATTACAGCAGTTAATCCCTCACGAACATCATCACCCTCAAAGTTTTTATCTTTATCTTTTAATAATTTATTTTTCCTTGCATATTCATTAATGCACTCAGTTAAAGCGGATTTGAATCCACTTTCATGACTACCACCTTCAATAGTTTTAATTGAGTTGGCAAATGAAACAATAATTTCAGAATTACTTGTTGTATATTGCAAAGCAACTTCTACTTCAATTTTATCAGAACTTTTTCCTTTGAAAAAGCAAGGCTTAGAAATAGGAGTTTTAGATTCATTTATGTAATTTACATATTCAAGCAATCCTTTGTCTGATTTAAACTCAATATGTTCATCAGTATTTAGATCGTTAAATTCAATAGTTAATCCTTGATATAAATAACTTGATTCACGAATTCGTTCTTTAATTTTTTCAGCATTAAAATTTGTAGTTGAAAAAATATTTGCATCAGGTTTGAATTTAACAATAGTTCCTGTTCTATTTGTGGTTCCCACCATATGGGAACTATTAACTATTTGACCACCGTTTTTGTATTCTGATTCATAAATTTTTCCGTTATGCTTAACTGAAACCTTCATTCATTCACTTAAAGCATTCACTACACTAGCACCAACACCATGTAACCCACCAGAGGTTTTGTATGCACTGCTATCAAACTTACCACCAGCATGTAAAATAGTAAATACTGTATCAATGGTTGATAATTTAGTTTGTGGGTTAATTCCTGTAGGAATACCACGACCATTATCTTCTATGGTAATTGATTGATCTTTGTTGATTGTTAATTTTATATGATCACAATTACCTGAAATAACTTCATCGATGGCATTATCGAATATTTCCCAAACTAAATGATGTAAGCCATAACTATCAATTGAGCCAATGTACATGCCAGGACGTTTACGCACTGGTTCCAATCCGGTTAAAACTTTTATATCACTATCTTTATACTGGTTGGACATAACTTAGTAATGATTATACTAATATATAATATTAGAGTAAAAATGACTACTGATTTTGAAAATAATAGTTTTCTAAGTAAAATTAAACTAACTTTAAAACAAAATTTCACCAAAAGAAATAGCTTAAGACGATTACTATTTTTTTGCATATCAGCAGTTATTGTTATTGTTTGTTCTTGACCAATGCATACATTTGCAATGAATGCAAAAAATAGTCATTATGGGAACGGTTTTATTCAGATTGATATTGCTTTAAATCCAGGTATAGCATTTTCGATTTTGGAAAATAAAGTCGCAGCAATATTTTGCTTACAGGGATTAATAATCTTAATTCTTTCAGTTTTTTTAGTATTTAGTAATAAATGATACTACTCACTATTTGTAGGATTTGCAGAAACTGGTGCTTTATTTAACTTCTTTGATCGCATGATAACAAAAAATCCTGTTAGCATAAGTGGTAATAAATGGTGTGTGCTAGATTATTTTCATTTAAGTTTTGGTAAAACCTCTTTTAATTTTCCCGATATGTTTATTTTGTTTGGAGTGATTTCAGCTTCAATCATCGTTACAGTATTTGCGATTGTTAATGGTATTAAAGATTATAAGGATAAAAAGGTAAATAAAATGGTAATTAATAAACCAAGTTTGGATATTGTCTTTGAAGATGACAATTATATTATTGTCAATAAACCAAAAAAGATGTTAGTTCATCCTACTAAGTATGAAGACAAGGATACGGTGATTGATTTTTTACGACCAAAGATTAATGTTCAAGAATTTGAAGATTCATTAAGACCAGGAATTATTCAAAGGCTTGATCGCGATACTAATGGTTTAATGGTTGTTGCTAAAAACAAAAAAACAGCTGATAATTTAATTAAACAAATAAATGAAAATACATTTATAAAAAAATATTATGCCCTTGTCCATAATGACTTTAAAGATGATGAAATAATCATTAAAGCACCAATTATTCGTTCAAGTAACAACACTACAAAAATGGTTGTTAGTGATGATCCAAAAGCAAAAGATGCAATAACCGAAGTAAAAGTTATTGAACATTATAAAACTTCTGCATTTATTGAGTGCAAATTATTAACTGGCAGAACCCACCAAATTCGTGTTCATATGAATTATATTCATCATCCAATTTATAATGATCCATTATATGGACAAAATGATGGGTATGAAAATTATGGACAATTTTTAACTTCATATTACTTAGAGTTTATAAGTCCAACCACTAATGAAGTTGTGAAATACACAATTAATTTAGATGAAACATTTAATAAATTAAAAGAGCAATTAAAATTAATGTAAACATGAAACTTTTTATTGACACAACACAAAATTTTTGTAATCTTGCATTAATTAACAATAAAAACCAAATTTTAGATACTTATCAGGAATTGACAAATAACAATATGACTGATATTGTTGTAGAAAAAATTAATTATATCCTTTGCAAAAATAAAATTGATAAAAGTAAGATAGATTCTATTTATTTATTAATTGGCCCTGGATGTTTTACTGGTTGCCGTGTCGGTTATATCATTGCTATTACTTGAGCCAATATTAATAACATTAAACTTTATATAATGAATTCACTATTATTTCAAACTAACAAAGGTACTGGTGTGAGTGTTATTGATGCTAAAAGCAATAAAAAATTCATTGCTATTTACAATAAATATAAATCACTTGTTGAACCTAAAATAGTTTCTTGCAAAGAAGCAGAAATTCTATGTAAAAAATACAAAAAGTATTATGTCTATATTGACTATAAAAATGTGGATTTTTTTGAAAAATTAAAACAACATTTATCAAAATTTAACTATGTTAAAAACATATTTAAATTAGAACCATTATATTTAAAAAAACCTGTGGAATAGTATGGAGCAATCTACAACTAATAATTTTAATCAAAATATTGAAAATTTTTCGATGGTGGAAAGAAAAATATTAGCTTTAGATTCTTCATATAAATGAAAAAAGATTTGAAAAATTATTGATATATATTTCTATTGTGTAATTTGTATATCTTTTGCTTTGTTTTTAATTTCAGCAATATTTTTTTCATTACAAAGAAATTTTAATTTAATAAAGAATTTAGGGATGATTTTTGGATTTTTATCTTTAGGGATCTTAGCGATTTCTTGAATGCTAATAATTTTCTTTAAAGGACCAATAAAATTCATTAATCATTCACAGAAACAACTAGAAGAATTGCACAAAAAACAAAATAAAATAATGATTATATTTCGTATTATTTTCTTTTCTTTAACAACAATTCCTACATTTATGCTTATAATTGCATGCATTATTATTGCCCATTATTACATTGCATGTTTAATTACCATTTATATATCATTTTTCTTGTTTATTGCATTTGGAAGTGGGGCAATAATTCTTTATGCTAATTATTTAAAAAACAAAAAAATGATGCACGAGTGTGTTATAAGCAATATGTTTTAGTATTGTTATAATAGACATATATATATTTAACATTTAAGGTTTTTAATGTCTAATCAAATAAATCGTTTAAGAGGTACAATTGACATTTATGGTAAGTATGCTGATTATTTTACCTACATAGTTGATTCATGCACTAAGACAGCTAAATTATATGGTTATAAATATTTTGAATCACCAGTAATTGAACCAAAAAATTTGTTTGTTTCATCTGTAGGTGAATCTAGTGATATTGTTAAAAAAGAATTTTATGAATTCACTGATAAAAGTGAAAGAGAAATTGTTTTACGTCCTGAAGGTACTGCAAGTATTATTAGAGCGGTCATTGAAAATAAAATTATTAATCAAGAAATTCATCCAATTCGTGTTTATTATATGGAACCAATGTTTAGATATGAAAGACCACAAAGTGGTCGCTTACGTGAATTTCATCAATTTGGAATAGAATGTATAGGTACTAACTCATACATGGATGATGTAGAAACCTTAATTTTCGCATACCAAATTATCAATTCTTTAGGAATAAAACATATAACATTATCAATCAATAATATTGGTAATTTTAATTCAAGAAGCAAATGAATTACTGCACTGACAAAATATTTTAAAAAATATGAGAAAGATTTGACACAGGATTCAATTAATCGTATTAATACCAATCCATTAAGAATTCTTGATGATAAAATTGATGGCAAAAAAGATTTTGTTAAAAAGGCACCTAAAATTGATGAATATTTAACTAAAGAAGAGGTTCAATATTTTGAAAATATTGTCAATGAATTAAAAAGACAAAAAATTCCTTTTGTTATTGATTCAACAATGGTAAGAGGTTTAGATTACTATACAAATTTTGTGTTTGAAATTAATAGTACTGAACCTAAACTATCTGCACAATCTACATTATTAGGTGGTGGAAGATATAATAATTTACTTGCCAAATTAGGAGCTAAAGATGAAGGATGCATTGGTTTTGCATGTGGAATTGAAAGGATTATTGAACAAATAGAGTTAGAAAATATAACATTAGAGTCTAATAGTGTTGCTAAAGTAATTATTGCTCCTTTAGACAGCAAATGTAACTCTATGGCACTTGATATATTAATTAAATTAAGAAAGCACAATATTAGTGCTATTTGTAATTTTAATTCGAATAAAATTCGTAATCATTTTAATTTAGCCGATAAAACAAAGTGTGAACAAGTAATTATTATTGGTGAAAAAGAGTTAAAAAATAATAAAGTTTTAATTAAAAATCAAAAAACATTAAAACAAGTAGAAGTTGATGCTAAGGAAATTGTCAATTTTTTAAAAGGTGAATAATTGTGAAATTTATAGAACTTAATTGTAGTGAAATATCTAATAGAAATATTGGTCAAAATATAAAAATTAATGGTTGAGTTAAAAATATTAGAAAACTAGGATCATTAATATTTATGGAAATTAAAGATCGCTTTGGTTTCATTCAAGTTGTTGTTGAACAAAACAATAAATTCTTTGATGAAATTTATCATACCCCAATTCAATCAACAATTTGTGTTGCTGGTATTGTTCAAAAAAGAAAAAATGTAAATAGCAAAATTAAAAATGGTGATATCGAAATAATTTTAAATGACTACATCATTTATTCAAAAGCTAAAACACTTCCAATTTCTATAGAAGTTGATAGTAATGTTTCTGAAAATATTCGTTTAAAATATCGTTACCTAGATTTAAGAAGAGATAATATGCAAAATAACCTTGCATTTAGATCTAAATTATTGCTTGCTATACGCAATTTTTTAAATAAACAAAATTTTATAGAGATTGAAACACCTTGCTTGTCAAAAGCTACACCTGAAGGTGCAAGGGATTATATAGTTCCTACAAGAAATAAAGCAAATGCATTCTATGCATTGCCCCAATCTCCACAAATATATAAGCAACTATTAATGGTTGCTGGTGTTATGAAATATTTTCAAATCGCTCGTTGCTTCCGTGATGAAGATTTGCGTGCAGATCGCCAACCAGAATTTACTCAACTTGATTTAGAAATGTCATTTACTAATGAACTAAAAATCCAATCAATAATCGAGAATATGTTTAAGACAATTTTAAAAGAACAACTAGATATTGATATTAAAATTCCTTTTGAGCGAATGCCATATGACATTGCAGTTAATACTTATGGTAGTGATAAACCGGATTTAAGATTTGATTTAAAATTAAATGAAGCAACCAAGATATTTAAAAACACAAAATTCTGTGTATTTGCTGATGGTATAAAAAACAACAAGGTGATTAAATATATTATTACTGATAAGTCGTTTGATAAAACACAAATTGAAACTTTAAGAAAATATGCTAAAGATAATAAAGCATATGATTTAATTTATCTTTCTTTGAAAGATAAAGTTATTTCTGGTTCTATAAAAAATGTTATTGAACATGAAATGATTAATAGGATTTTTACTAGCCATAAAATTGAATCAGGAACATTGTTTATGATTTGTGATAATTTAGAAGTTACTAATCAATCATTAGGAGCAGTAAGAAATTTATTAGGCACTATGCTAAATTTAAAAGATTCAAAAATTTTGAAATTTGTTTGAATTACTGATTGACCATTATATGA
>ONDN01000071.1 GCA_900316595.1 uncultured Mycoplasmataceae bacterium
ATCTCCATATTCTGATAAATATTCCAATAAATTGTTTACACAATTTAATTTTTGATCATTAGAAATATCTTTTGGTAGTTCATATAAAATTTTAAATGTTAGATAATCAACACGGTTTTTGATAATTTTATCAATGGCTTTATTACCATAAATTTTTAAAATTTCATCAGCGTCTTTTTCAAAATAGCCTTCATAATTTACCACAGATACATTCAAACCATTTTCAAATAGTTGTTTACCAATTGATAAGTTTGCATCTTTCCCAGCGTCATCATTATCAAAACTTAGAATTACATATTTTAAATTATTTAAAGTTTGTAATAGTGATATATGTTTAGAAGTTATTGCTGTTCCCATTGTCCCAACCACATTAGCATATCCGACACGGGTATAGGCTATAACATCCATAAATCCTTCGCATATGATAAGAAAGTCTTTGTTTGAATTCTTAATATTGTGAAAGTTGTAAAGGATTTCTCCTTTTTTAAATATTTTGGTCTCTTTTGTATTAGAATACTTGCTATCTAACTTACCAGTTCAATCTCTTCCACTAAAACCAACTAAATTATTGTTTTCATCATAAATAGGAAAAGTAATACGATTAGTTAAAAAAGCAATTGTAGAATTATCATTCGCTTCAGTAACAATACCTGCATCAAATAGTTCTTGTAAATTAAATACTTTATTTTTTGGTAAATTCTTACCAAACATTTCATTTTTATTAGTTAGTCAATCGATTATTTTATATTTATCGTTGATTGCATAACCAATAGAAAATTTTTTAATTATTTCATCGTTTAAGCCACGCTTTTTTAAATAATCTAGTACTTGTTTATTTTCATCATTGTAAAGTAAACCAATATAAAAATCATTAACACGCTCGTTGGCTTCAACCAATCTTTTATCAGTTGCTGATAATGATTTAGTATTTTTACTTGCAAAATTAAAACCATTTAAATCATAGTTAATTATTTCAGCAACTTTTTTAACAGCATCTAAATATGTAATTTTTTCATACTTAGATACAAAACTAAAAACATCACCTTTTGCATCACAAACAAAGCATTTTCAAATTTTTTTCTTTGGTGAAATTGAAAGAGAAGGATGTGTATCAGGATGGAATGGACATAATCCAAAATAACTAGATCCTTTTTTCTTTAATGAGATATAGTGAGAAATAACGTCTACAATGTTGGCACTATTTCTAATATCTTCAATTAAATCTGTAAGACTAGTATTTTTGATCATTTAGTTATATTTTATTTTTATCCAAGAATTGGATAATATTAGAAATCTTAATTCTCTCTTGTTTCATTGTATCACGATTTCTTATTGTTACACATTTATCATTTAATGAATCATAATCAAATGTTATACAGTAAGGTGTGCCAATTGCATCTTGGCGACGATATCTTTTACCGATTGAACCACTTGTATCAAATATAGCAGAAATATTTTTTTCAATAATGCCATTAAATATCTTTAATGCGTCTTTTTGTAATTTATTAACAAGTGGCAAAATAGCGACTTTATAAGGAGCAAGATCATAAGTTAAATGCATTACTACTCTTGAATCATTGTCTTTTAAAGTTTGTTCTTCATATGTATCGCAGCAAATTGCATAGAATAATCTTTCTACACCCAATGATGGTTCAATTACATAAGGAATAATTTTCTTATTAGTTTGTTCATCAAGATACCAAATGTTGCTCTTTGAAGTATTTGCATGGCATTTCAAATCATAATCACGACGATTAGCTATTCCCCATAATTCACTAAAACCATGAGGGAATTTATATTCGATGTCTACAGTACGTGAAGAATAGTGTGATAAATCATTCTTACTATGCTCTTTTAACCTCCAATTTTTAGAATTTAGATGAATAATATTTTTTATAAAATATTGGATTTTATCTAATTGTTCATTAAACAAAGAATCAGCCTCTTCAGGGAAAGTGAAATATTCACATTCCATTTGTTCAAATTCTCTTGTTCGGAAAATAAAATTTCCTGGAGTAATCTCATTTCTAAATGCTTTACCTATTTGACAAATACTAAATGGTAATTTCATCCTTGATGTTCTTTGAACATTCATAAAGTTAGTAAATATACCTTGTGCAGTTTCTGGTCTTAAATATGCTTCATTTTTTTCATCACTAATGACACCAAGATATGTTTTGAACATTAAATTAAAATTTCTAATGCCTGTTCAATCTTGTTTACCACAGATTGGACATTTAATATGATTTTCATTTATTATTTTTTCAATTTCATTATATGGAGTATTTTCAGAAACTGAAATTTTTGCTGCAGATTCAATTAGTTTATCAGCACGAAAACGATTATGACAACTTTTGCAATCAATTAATGGATCATTAAAATTTTTTAAATGACCACTAGCTTGTCATACAGTTGGATTTAAAATAATACTACTATCAATACCAACAGCATTAGGTTGAGTGGTTACATATTCTCTTCATCAAAGGTTTTTAATATTTTGTTTTAATAAAACACCTAATGGACCATAATCTCACCCATTTGCTATACCACCATAAATTTCAGAGCAAGGATATACAAATCCATAATTTTTTAGATGATTAACTATTATTTCTTGTTTTAAATCTTTCATAGACTACCGTTTATTATATATATATGGTATAGTAAATAATTTTTGTGTTTAAAATTATTTATATAATCTTTTTTTAAAGATTATATACTATTAGCAATGTCATTATATTTAATTATCAAAGAGTTACGATTTAAAAATAAGAAAACTAAGACTTATACATTTTTATGTCCATGAACGGAATTTGTTAATAAATATGCATATAATCTTACACAAATAAGAGATGATCTATTAGTTAGCAAGAAGGCTAATTATTATTTGTATGTCAAACAAATTAGTAAATTAGATTATGACTTATTAAATCTAGTTAGATTCTCAATCAATAATGATTTAAACTTTTCTAAGATATTCCTTGAGAACTATTTTAATAGGAATGCTTTTAAGATTAAAATTAATTTCATTAACTAGATCTATGACAAAAGATAAATTACCAAACCCTAATCTTATCCATCCGGTTAAAAACCATTATGACGTTATTTATCCTAAAAATGTAAATACTAGTAAAAGAATTAGTATAGGTGATTTTACATATATAAGTGAATCAAGTTTTAAAAATAATGTCATAGGTAACTATGGTTATTCTAATGATAAATTGATTATTGGAAAATTCTGCCAAATTGGTAAAAATGTTAGATTTTTATTAAATGATGTCAATCATGAAATGAATTGCATTTCAACTTTCCCATTTTATATTTTTGATGATTGAAATGAATCAAGACCCAATAATAAAGCGTTTGTTCATAAAGGCAACATTATTATTGGTAATGATGTCTGAATTGGTCAAAATGTTACTATTTTACCTGGAATTAAAATTGGTAATGGGGCAATTATTGGAGCAAATAGTACTGTTGGTTCAAATATCCCTGATTATGCAATTGCTGTTGGTAACCCTTGTAAAATCATTAAATATAGATTTAGCAAGAAAATCATTAATGAACTAAATAATATTAAATGATGGGATTTAAAACTTGAAAAAATTAAAAAAATAACGCATTTATTAAAAAGTTCAAATATTTCAGAAGCAATTAATAAAATAAAAAGATATTTAAACTCTTAATATAATAATATTTACATATGAAAATCACTGATATCAAAAAAGAAAATAACAAAGTCATTTTTACAATCCAACCAGATTCAAAGAATTGAGTTGATGAATTATCTAAAACTAAGAAGAGATTAGCAAAAAACATTGCTATTCCAGGATTTAGAAAAGGCCATGCACCACAAAAGGTAATTGATCAATCAATTACAATTAATCAAGTAATATCTTCTACACTTGATAAATTTATTAATGAAATTGCAAATAAATTTATTAAAGAAGAGGCTCATAAGCATGAAGATATTATTGTTGGTTCATTAAAGGTTGATTTAAAAACAGTTAATGATAGCAATATCACATTATCTTTTATTTTTGAAAAACAACCAACTATTGAATTAAATGGTTATGATAAGATTGATTTTGATTATCAAGAGCCAACAGCAAGTGAAAAAGAAATTACTGCTGAATTAAAAAATGCTATTAAAAATGATTTAATGTTATCAGCAAAAGAAGATGACACAATAGCTAAAGGTGATATGGTAAAGTTTGATTTTGAAGGTTTTATTGATGGCAAACCTATTGAAGGTGGTGAAGCTAAAGATTATCAATTGGAGATTGGTTCAGGTCAATTTATTTCTGGTTTTGAAGAACAAATGGTTGGATTAAAAAAGGGAGCTAAAAAAACTATTGAAGTTGTTTTTCCAAAAGATTATCCTGCTGAGGAATACCGTAATAAAAAAGCAAATTTCAATTTGTTAATTAAAGATATAAGTAAAATTACTTACCCTAAATTAGATAAAGCTTATTTATCAAAGTTTAATCTTCAAAATGTAGAAACCGAGGAACAATTTAAAAACTATTTCAAAAATGAAATTATAAAAGTTAAGAAATCAATGAAATTCCAAGAATTAATGAAAACCGTTAATGATTTTGTTATGAAGAATATCAAATATGATTATCTTCCTAATTATTACATTGATGCTGAAGTTGATGCCCGCAAACAAAACTATATACAGCAAGCAAAAAACCAGTTTAATAAAAAACTTGAAGATGCAATTGTTGATTTAGGTTTCAAATCTATGGATGATTTTAATAAAAAAATTCATCAACAAGCAATTGATGCTATCAAATTCAATATTGGAATGAATAAATTAATTAAGCAATTGGGTGTTAAAGTTACTCAACAAGATATAGAAAAAGAAATAATTGATTCATCAAAAAAATTAAACATTGATGTTAATGAATTATTGAAAAATCAATCAATTTTGAATAGCATTGGACAATATTTGCTAAATGATAGAATTGTTACAAAACTTTTAGAGTTAAATAAGAAAAATTCTAAAGTTAATAAATAATTAATATTTAAATAAAGTTTCTAATTTAATACCAAGATTTATATCAATATATTCTTTTAAAAGTTTAATTGCAAAATCAAAACTAGGAGCAAATGCTCCAGTTTTTTTATATTCATTATTAAATAAATAATGAAATAGTTTTGTCTCTTCTAAAGTGTAGGCTTTTTCGACTTTTGGATCATAATGAATATTACAAACCATACCATGTTTTTTAAAGCTAATTGTTTTTAGCATCCTTGATCCACAAACAATACATTTGTTAACTTCCAATGTAATACCATTTAGAATGCAAAACTTTTGCATAATAATTAAATTTAATTGTTTTAATGAGTATTCATTTTTTAAAATTAAATCTAAAAGTTTCGTTCAAAAAATAAAATTTATCTTACCATTTGTATTTGTTTTATTAATACACTCGCAAAGCAAATTAAATGGTTCGATATTAGACAGTCTTCAATCCTTTTGTTTTATAGCATGGCATTTTTTTAAACGACTTAATTTATTTTCAGTTCGTGACATAAATATTTCACATTCGCAATAGTTCCCTAAAAATAAATTGCGACCATTTTTACTAGTTATTTTCCTACTACCTAAAGAAATAAATGAAATTAGTCAACCATTTTCATCTAAAATAGTGACTATTTCATCATTTAATTGATAATTATTTTTTTTAACAATGTAGCCTTTGATAATTTGTTCAGACATTAGATATAGCCACCATCTTTTAATATAGATTCATTATCTCTTCAATCTTTTTTAATAACAACATATAAATGAAGAACGATCTTACAATCATAAAAATTATTTAATTTCATTCTTGCGTTAGTTCCTATTTTTTTAATCATTGATCCGCGGTGACCGATAACAATTGGTTTTTGTGAATCTTTTTCTACAACAATATCTGCATAGATTTCAAAAACATTAGTTTTTTGATCATATTTTTTTTCTCTAATACATACAAAAGATGCATAAGGTAATTCTTGATAAAGATTTTTAATAATTTGTTCACGAATTATTTCACTAATTATGAAATTATCAGAATTTGTCTCTTTTATAACAAGTGGATCACTTGTTAAATATTTGCTAATAGTATCAATTAATAGATTAATATTTGTTTCTTTCAATGCACTAATTTCAATCTGATCGTTCGTTTTAATTAATTTGTTAATCTTATCCTTATAACTTTCTATATTGAATTTTTTAATGGAATCAATTTTATTGAAAACCAGAATAACATTATTTACACCAAAATTTTTAATCATCTTAATTATTTCCAAATCTTCATCATTGATTTCTCTAGTTACATCAAT
>ONDN01000030.1 GCA_900316595.1 uncultured Mycoplasmataceae bacterium
GCAACAGATTCATCACTTGAACTTCAAGTTACATTTTTATTGGTTGCATTTTCTGGTAAGACAGTTGCTGTTAGTTGGGCAGTTTCACCTTCAACCATTTCTAATCTATTTTTGTCTAATGTAACATCTTGAACAGGTATGGATCCTACTGTTACTTTACAACTAGACTCTTTGTTGCCATCTCAAGTGGTTACAGTAATAGTTGCATTTCCTTGAGTTTCTGCAGTAACATTTCCATTTTGATCAACTGTGGCAACAGATTCATCATTTGACTTTCAAATTACTTTTTTATTGGTTGCATTTTCTGGTAAGATAGTTGCTGTTAGTTGGTAGGATTCACTTGGTCTTAAAAACAAATAATTATTGTCTAATGTAACTCCTTTAACAGGTATATCTCCCTCTACTATTACTTTACAAAAATCAGTATATCCACCATCTTCAGCGGTTACAGTAATATCCACATTTCCTACGTCTTTTGCAGTAACATTTCCATTTTCATCAACTTCAGCAATAGATTCATTACTTGAGCTTCAAGATACATTTTTATTGGTTGCATTTTTTGGTAAAATAGTTGCTATTAGTTTGCGAGATTCACTTGGTTTTAAAAATAATTCATTCTTATCCAATTCAACTTTCTTAACTGGGATTGTTTGTTGTTTTTGTTTACCGCAACTTGATAATACTACAGGAGTCACTACACTTGTAGATAAAACACCTATAGTAGAAAACAATATTGATTTAATAATTTTTGATTTCAGTTTTTTTCTCACCAACACTGCTCAAATAAGATAACTCTTGTATATATAATGTAAGTATATAAAAACAAATAAAATCTAAAGAAATTCATTTTTTAATTTAATTTTGTATTAACCACTAATGCTATGCATTTAACTTAATTAATATGGAGTTAGTTATTATTAGTGCTAGCGTTAATATCAATTAGTTAATTGTTAATAAAAATAAAATTGTGTCATTAATTCCTTACTCTGAAATTTATTTTATGAACCAATTACTTTAGGATTAAGAAGAGGTAGAAAATAATAACTGAAAAAATCATCTTCATAACAAACTCTTATGTAATTTGCAATATTTGTAGCTATTTCAATAGTAGGAGCATAAATATATTTCACAATATTTTTGAATCTAATTGGAGAAAATGCCTCTTCACGCATATTCTCAGGATTAAAATTACCTCTAAATGTTAATGATGCATAACCTGCAGTACCTTGCCTATCACCAAGTAAGCCAGCATTTGCAAATGCCCTTACATTAATTGCATTTAAAGTCGATGGGAAATCAATACCATACATTTCATTATTACCTGATCTATCAACATTATAAAAGGCCTCAGTACCTATATATTGTAACCCTTCCGGAAATGTTAAGATTTTGTGATGGTAGTTATCTAATGCATTAGTGCCTTTAAATGCATAGTCACAAATTTCTTTTAAATGCGAAACATTACTTTCAAATTCAATTCCATTAACATCATTTTCACCATCAGATCATTCAGAAGGAATTCTTCTTACATAATAAACTTCACCATTATAAACAACATGATCAGGAATTCTTAATACTCCTGCTCCATCAACATAACCATTTTCACCATCACCATGAAATTTTGTTAATAAACGGCATTCATGATTTGATAAAAGTTTATACTTAACTGTTATATTTCCTCAAGTGTCATAATTTTTTCCTACTTCAACTGGAGGTGATACTGTTACTACACAATCAGCTTTGTATCCACCATCTTCAGTGGTTGCAGTAATAATTGCAAGTCCTGGTCCTCATCCACCTGCAGCTATTGCGGTAACATTTCCATTTTGATCAACTGTAGCAACAGACTCATTACTTGAACTTCAAATTATATTTTTGTTGGTTGCATTCTCTGGTAAAACAGTTGGTATTAGTTGGACAGTTTCATCTTCATATAATCCTAATTTATCTTTGTCTAATGTAACACCTGTAACAGGAATTACCTTCTTAGTGACAATAACTTCACAGGAATCTATTTTGTTACCATCTACAGTTATTACATAAACATATGTGTATCCCCCGTTGATTGCTTTAATATTTCCATTTTGATCAACTGTGGCAACAGATTCAGTACTTGATTTTCAAGTTACA
>ONDN01000067.1 GCA_900316595.1 uncultured Mycoplasmataceae bacterium
ACAAAAAATAAATATGTATTTTCATCATAATTAGTTAATGGTAATAATGTAATAACATTTTCGCCCTTTTCAATTCCAGGCATAAAACTAATTGCTGGGAGACCTTTGCTTATTCTACTTCCTTGTGGGAATTGGTGACCACGCATACGATATACTTTTCCTTTGTTTGTAAAAATTAATACATCAGTATGAGTGTTTGCTACAATAATACGACTTACATCATCATCTTCATACGTTGTTGCTCCAATTACACCAACACCACCACGATGTTGAACACGATATGTATCAATTGGCAAACGTTTCAAATAACCTCTTGATGACATTGTCAATAAGATATCTACTTTTTTAATTAAATCTTCATCAGAGATATCAACATTTGATTCAATATCAATGTCTGTACGACGTTTGTCACCGAATTTTTTATTTAATACCTCTAAGCGTTCAATGATATTTTGAATTTGGCGATCCTTATTTTTTAATAAATCTTCAAAATCTTTAATTTCAACTTCTAAATCTTTTAATTCAGTCTCGATTTTTTCACGTTCCAAACCACTTAATGTTCTTAATCTCATGTCAAGAATAGCTTTTGTTTGCTTGTCATCAAGTTTGAATTTAGATTTTAGTTGCTCAGTAGCTGATTCATCGCTTTTAGAGTTACGAATAATTTTAACTACTTCATCAATATTGCCCATTGCAATATGCAAACCATTTAAAATATGTTGACGTTCTTTATCAGCATTTAAATCAAAATTTACACGACGATTTAAAACATTCAATTGGTGATTAATATAAATTTGTAATCCCTCTTTAATGTTAATTAATTTAGGTTCACCATTAACTAGAGCTAACATATTTGCTGCAAAAGATGTTTGTAACTGTGTCTTTTTATATAGTTGATTCATTAATACTTCAGGTGAAACATCACGTTTTGTTTCAATAACTATTCTTATTCCTTCTCGTGAAGATTCATCTCTTAAATCCGAAATTCCACTAATACCATTTTCTTCACTATCTTTGTTTGCTGCTAATTCAGCAATCCTTTGAATTAACGTTGTTTTGTTTACTTGGTATGGAATTTCAGTAAAGATTATTGTAGATTTACCAGTAGATTCATTTGTAGTATATGTACCTTTAGCACGAATAATAACACTACCTCTTCCAGTTCTAAAATAGTCATCAATACCTTTAGCACCAATGATTTGAGCTCCTGTTGGGAAATCAGGACCATGTAAAACTTGTTTAATTTCATCAATACTTACTTCAGGGTTATTAGCAACTAATTTAATTGCTTCAACTAATTCACTCAAATTATGAGGAGGAATATTAGTTGCCATACCAACAGCAATACCATTTGTTCCATTAGCTAATAAATTAGGGAATAAAGAAGGTAAAACTACTGGTTCAGACTCACTACCATCATAGTTATCAATAAAATCAACAGTATTCTTATTGATATCTTCAAGCATGGTATCTGCAATCTTTGACATTCTAGCTTCTGTATAACGCATTGCAGCTGCACCATCACCATCAATAGAACCAAAGTTACCATGTCCATCCATTAACATATAACGCATTGAGAAATCTTGCGCCATACGAACCATTGTTTCATATACAGCAGTATCACCATGTGGATGATATTTACCAATAACTTCACCAACTAAACGTGCAGATTTTTTATGTGGTCGAGATGAAGTCATCCCTAATCCATATGCAGCATATAAAACTCTTCGATGAACTGGTTTAAAACCATCACGGGCATCAGGTAATGCACGTGCAACTATAACAGACATCGAATATTCCAAGAATGAGTTTTTCAACTCATTAATTATTGGTCGTTCAATAATCTTAGTTTTAGCTAATTGTTCTTTTATTAAATTTTCATCATGATTATTTGTCATAACAATTTATCCCACTTATTTTTCTTACTAATTTCTATTATTTGATGTTTTAGATTTCTGTATGATAGACATTTTTTCCACATGCTGGGCATGTTGCTTTTTTACAAAAAACAGCATACAAAATGCCAGGCAACAAACCAATCAAAAACAAAATTAACATAACAATAATCTGCCTTCAAGATATTTTTGGTTTCACATTATTACCGCAATTTTTACAAATCATACTTCATACTCCTTTAATACTAAATATCTAAATTTTTAACAAACTTTGCATTCTTAGAAATAAATTCTTTTCTAGGTAATACATCATCACCCATTAAGAATGAGAATTGCTTGTCTGCTTCAATAGCATCTTCAATTGAGAAACAATGGAGTTTTCTTACAGTTGGGTCCATTGTTGTTTCCCATAATTGTTCTGGATTCATTTCACCAAGACCTTTATATCTTTGAATATCAACCTTACCAGATTTAGCATTTGCTTTCAATAATTCTAATTCCTCATCACTATAGGCATATGAAATTTTCTTATCATTTACAAACTTGTATAATGGTGGAATAGCTGCATATACATGACCTTGTTCAATTAATGGCTTCATATATCTAAAGAAGAATGTTAATAATAGAATTCGGATGTGAGCACCATCAACATCAGCATCAGTCATAATAATAACCTTATCATAGCGAATCTTTGAAATATCAAATTCTGGAACAGCACCAGCACCAATTGCTGTAATCATGGCATTAATTTCTTCAGATTCAAAAATACGTTCAGTTTTAGCCTTTTCAACATTCAATATTTTACCTCGTAAAGGTAAAATTGCTTGGTAATATCGATCTCTACCTAATTTAGCACTACCACCAGCTGAATCACCCTCAACAATATATAGTTCACTAATTGTGTGATCTTTAGTTGAGCAATCTGCTAACTTACCTGGTAATGAATTTGAATCAAATGGTGATTTTCTTCTTACAGCCTCTTTAGCAGCTTGAGAACGAATCCGTGATTCCTTAGCCAAATTAATTTTATTGATAATTAATGTAGCTTCATTTGGATTCTCATTTAAGAATTTTTCAAAAACATCAGAAACAACACCATTTACTACTGCTCTAACTTCAGTATTACCTAATTTTTGTTTTGTTTGTCCATCATATTGTGGGTCTGGGTGTTTAACTGATACAATCGCAGCTAATCCTTCAATAACATCATCTTTTGTATATTTCTCATCTTGTTCTTTTAAAAACTTATTTCTTAAAGCATAGTTATTTAATACTTTAATAAGTGCTGCTTTAAATCCTTCCTCATGAGTACCACCCTCAGCAGTATCAATGTTGTTACAAAATGTATATAAAGAACTTGAATATGATTGGTTATATTGAAAAGCAACTTCCACTTTGATATTAAACATTAATGGTTTTTCAGGATTATTTGGATCATATCTGTTAGCACTCTTTGCATTAACATCTTTTGACCCATATATAACATCTTCAAATAATTTATTTTTATCCTTATTAATGTCTTGAATATATGAGATAATCCCATCTGGGAAAAAGAATGAATCAGTTGTATTCATTTGCTCATCAATAAATGTAAAGTGCGCATTTTTATTTAAATAAGCAAGCTTTTTCAAACGGCTAATGATTCGATCATGTTCAAATGGAGCTTGTTCCATAACTGTAAAATCTGGATAAAATTCAACAGTTGTACCTTGAAGTTTGTTGACCTTATCTAGTTCTTTTAATGGTGTTGATAATTTACCACCATCCTTAAAGTCAATATAGTATTGTTGATGATTTCTAACAATTCAAACCTTCATCCATTTACTTAATGCATTGGTAACACTTGCACCTACGCCATGTAATCCACCAGAAGTCTTATATGCATTGTTGTCAAACTTACCACCAGCATGTAATATTGTTAAAACAACTTCAACTGTTGGCTTTCCTTCTTCTGGATGCATATCAATTGGAATACCACGTCCATCGTCTTCTACAATAATTGATCCAGATTTAGTTAAAGTAACTTTAACTTCTTGTCCATATCCAGAAGCAATTTCATCAACAGAATTATCAATAATTTCTCAAATCATGTGATGCAAACCATTTGTACCAGTTGATCCAATATACATACCAGGACGTTTTCTTACTGCTTCTAAACCTTTTAAAACATGAATGCTTGAAGCATTATATGCTTGTGCCATTTGCATCATGTGTTGTTCTTCTTCAAGAAGTAATTCAGGGCTGCTATTTATTAACTCTTCATCATTTTTTGGGTTTTTTAATTCTGTCTTACTCATTATTCACTCACTAAAAAATATATACTTTATATATAATATTTTATATTATATATAAACTTTAAAAAATCCATAGGTTTAATATGTAAATTTTGGCTAAAGTCTTGAGGTATTTACTTCATTTAACTAAAATACATGTTCAAAAAATTATTAAATAAATATTATTTCTACTGAAGAAAATATTATCAACAAATACAGTTACTCCTATGATATTAATGCAACATTGTTACATGAATTATTAACAGCCAAACTAAGTAGATAAACAGATAAAACTCTACTTAAAATATACTTTTTACCAATAGATAAAACAAAAAGTACAACCTCTAATTATATAGCTGTTGTACTTAATGCAATATTTTAAAAATTTTGTCTTATTTTTAAATAATATTTTTGTTGTTGTTTTTTATAACTAGAAAGTTTTTACAGTTCATGTTGTAGGTAAATGGAAGTTTTCAGCACGCTCTTGACCATTGTAATAAAATACACCGTTTTGAGCAACGTTATTTACCCAGTTTACAAATCAGTAGTTATCAAATCCACCAGTATAATGAATTTTAATGCTTTGTAATAAAATACAGTTAGCAAATATTCCATTGTAGCAGTATTGAGCATTTTCACCAAGTTCAATTGCTTGTAAGTCTGGAGCTTTTTTAAGCGCAGCACAACCATTGAACATATAGTTATAACAACTTGGTGCCATTTCTCTTACTGGTAAGCTTGGAGCATTTTTTAATGCAACATTTCTATAGAACATTCCACTGTAACAAAATTCTTTTAATTCTGTTGCAGCTCTTAAGAAACCTTCACTAACATTTACAATTGTAGCACAATCTCTAAACAAGTCATAAAAACAATAAGCATTTGGGATTGCTCCAGTACTACCTGTACCGTTATCAAGTAAACCTAAAATGCTTCCAGAAATAGAAACTCTACCTACAAATGAGAAACTAGAATATCTATTATTGTCAACGCTAAATCCGTCTGCATTGTCGCCTTTCAAATATAATTTTTGATTAGCATTTATTGTAACAGACACACTTTCTTGACCTTCACCAAATTGAATTTCTGTTCAAGTTGTTTTATCATATGAATAATATACAGTTGGTCTTTCATATGATTCAGTTGAATGGTTGTGGTGATTAAGTGTAAGCATTACATGTTCACCTAAAGCACGAACTACCATGTATGGGCTATTAGGTTCATCAGAACCTTGCGCACAACTTGTAGAAGTTGCAGCTATTGTGCCTAATGTAACAAGTGATAAACTTGGAATTAGCACAGTTTTTAATAAATTTGTTTTTTTCATTTTTTCCTCTCTAATAATCTAGATTATAACAAATATATATATATATATATTTTTGCTTTTTGAGTAAATTTATGAAATATTACTCGTTCTTATTTTACTATATTCGTATAAGTTTTAAAATTTTTTTATTTTTAATTTTTAAATTAATATTAAGATAGATGCTATTAATATTGCTCGGATTTTTTAAAATTTACCAATATTTTGTGTTACCGATTGACATAAAATTTTGTCAAAAAAAATAAATTTTTGAAACTTTATTCATTTTCTAACACTTTTTTAAATTGCTTCTTTTCTATCTCTGTTAATGTAAGAATTTCACTTCCTAATGAAGTAACTAATACCATATGTTCATAATGACAAGTTAGTTTGTGATTCTTAGCATATACAGTTCATTTATTAGGTTTAATCCCATATTTATCAGAATCAGTCATTAGCATGGGTTCAATACACAAAACCATATTAGGAACTATTTCAATTCCTGAATTAGGTTCTCCAAAATTAGGAATTATCGGGTCTTCATGTGCTTGGTTACCACAACCATGACCAGCATATGATTTAATTACTTCAAAGCCTTCATTCTTAGCAATTTCATATGTTTTACTAGAAATATCACCAATATGATTGTGTGGTTTAATTTGCTTAATACTCATCATTAGTGATTTATATGTTGCATTTAAAATTTTATTAGCATCAGGAGCATCTCCAGGAGGCACAATCATACTAAATGCTGCATCGCACACATGATCTTGATAACTAACACCAATATCAAAAGTAATTAAATCATTTGGTTGCAATTTATAGTCACTACCAATACCATGAACTAATTCATCATTAACACTAATGCAAATGTATCCTGGAAAATCATATAGTTTATAAAATGTAGGTTTTCCTCCATTTTTTTCTATCAAATTTTTGGCAATTATATCAAGTTCATGTGTAGTTATTCCTGGATTTACAAAATTAGGTAATTTAGTGCGAACTACCTTTCAAATTTCACATGCTTTTTTAATCTTCTTAATATCTTCAGAAGTTTTTATAATGATCATTATTTTTCAATTAAACTGCAAGTTTTAGCAAAAACATTAGTGTCATTATTAGCTTTGATAGATGCTAATTTATTTTGTTGTTGATAATAATTAATCAATGGTGAAGTAGCTGATTGATATGTTTGAAAACGAGTTTTAGCAACTATTTGATTATCATCTTTTCTTTGCGATAATACTGTATTGCATTTATCACAAATATTATCTTTTATTGGTTTTTTGAAATAAATATTATAAATTTCGCCACACTTTGGACAATTTCTACGACCAATTATTCTTTTAGTTGCTAAATCTTCACTAATGTCTAAATAAACAACAAGATCAATATCACAAATAGTTTTTAAAAATTCTGCTTGATCTATTGTGCGTGGGTATCCATCTAATATGAAATGTTCATTATTATTAATTGCGCTAATAATATATTGTTTCATCATATTGTTTGTAACATTATCAGGAACAAGTTTTCCTTGTTTGATATATTCATTAACTTCTTCAGCTAATGGTGTGTTTTGATTTAAAGTTTGTCTAAAAATATCACCCGCAGATAAATGCAAATAGCCATATTTATCCACCAATTGTTTAGCTACAGTTCCTTTACCACTACCAGGGGCACCTAAAAAAATAATATTTGGATATCTTATCATAATTCCTCTACAGATTCATAGTTACCACTATCATCAAAATATTTGGCTTGAATTGATTTTCTAGTTTGCTCATATCCAGTGTTAGTAACAGCAGAATTAATTGAATTCCAAATCTCAATTGATGCACTAACAACAATGATGATACCAGTTCCACCTAAAGCTAAACCAGAAGGAATATCTGATACTTTAGCAATAAAGTATGGTAATGTAGCAATTATAGCTAAGAATGGTCCTCCCATTCAATTGATACGGTTTAATACTTTAGTAATATGTTTACTTGTATTTTCTCCAGATTTAACACCCGGAATGAATTTACCAGATTTTTCAAAGTTCTCTTGAATTTGTGTTGGATTAAGCTGAACATATGAGTAGAAAAAAGTAAATATTATTGTTAATACAAAATATAAACTCATACCTGTTCATGATTGTAATGTAAAGTAATCTTCAATTACTCATTTAGCACTACCTTCATGTAAAAATTGCACAATTGTATTTGGAATTGTCATTATACTACTTGCAAAAATTACTGGAATAACACCTGCTGAATTAAACTTAATTGGTAAATATGATAAATTTTTAACATCGCTTGTTAATCCTTCACCGGTTTGTTGGATAGGAATTTTTCTTATTGAACCATTAATAAATGTAACTACCAACAAAACCAAGAAATAAAAGGCCATATAAATTATGAAAGTTAAAATAACTACCAATGCATAAGTAGATGATGTTTGTGGAAATTTGCTTGCAATTGTATGGTATACAGAAATGAAGTTTCCAAATAAATTGGATATAATACCAGCAAAGATAATTACAGTAATTCCATTACCAACTCCTCGTTTAGTAATCATATCACCTAAAAACATACAAATATATGTTCCACCAGTGAAGATCATCATCAAAGCAAAAATTTCTCCACCTGATAATTCACCTATGCTTGTTTTACCAAAAATAGAAAATGACGCCTCTGTTCCTTGGTTATTCATGTTTAGAATCATTGCCATTATGGCATATGATTGGACAAAACAAAATGGTAAAGTTAATATTCTTGTAATAACTTCAAGTTTTCTCTTTCCTCTTTCCCCTTGTTTTTGAATCCTTGAAAGCGGAGCAATTAAATCACTTGAAAGCAATTGAATAATAATTTGCGATGTAATGTATGGACCAACACCAATTGCAAAGAATGACATCCTTGATAATCCACCACCGGCTAATAAGTTAAGCATTCCTGCAAAATCATTTTGATTGTATTCTTTAGGAATACTAATACCTGGAAGTGTAATTGTTGAGCAAAGATGGAAAATAATCAATAAAAATACAGTAAAGAAAACTCCTGATAAAACTTTTTTATTTTTAATAATTTGGACAAAATTTTTTCAACCTTTATTTTTATTTGCTGCTTTACCATCAAATATTTTTTGTGTATTTTTGTTTTTTGAAATCTTTGTTTTTATATCAGCAAAATGAAATTTAATATTTTTAATATTTTGCTTATATGATGTATGAGCATGCGATAAGTTTTGTTGATAGTGATCAAAAATATGAGATTGTTGTTCTAAAGTTAAACCTTTATCTTTTAATTGTGACTTGTATAAACCTTTATAATACTCTTTGAGAGACTTATATCATACTCTGTTAGCATGCATTGCTGCTTTAAGAGTTGTATATTTATTAGTATTAAATTCCTCTACTTTATTAATCATCTTGTTTATTAAATTTAATTACTTTTTAATTAATTTTAAATTACCTTTGTTAGATGTTATAAACTTTTCTACTTGCTTGGTTGCAACATCAATTTCAAAATTAATACCTTCAACATTAATTTTCTTATAATTTCTTGGACCAATTAACTTAATTGGTATTTTTTTCTTACCTATAATACCTTTTTCTAATAAAGTTTTACGGTTAACTTCTTTAAGTTTCATATTAACTATTTGATCCAAAGAAACAACATACATATCATCGCAGAAATTGTATGAATTAAATCCAACTTTTGGAATTTTACGGTAAATAGGAGTCTGTCCTCCTTCGAATCCAATTCGCACATTACCTGATTTACGTGCATGTTGACCTTTTTGTCCACGACCTGAAGTTTTTCCTAAGCCAGAAGAAAAACCACGACCATATGTACGGCGTTTATGACCTCTAGCACCTTTTGTATAAGTCAAGTTATTTAGCTCCATTGTTTAACTCCTTTTGCTCACTAGTTTGGTTTTTATCTTTAACGTTTAGTCCTCTTAGTTCTCTAACTTTATGAGGAATAAATTGATTTTTTAATCCTTCAACACAAGCAATTACCATGTTTAATGCAGTGTTTGAACCTAAATTTTTTGTATATGCATCATGAAAACCGGCTAATTCAATAACATCACGAATTACACCACCAGCGATAATACCTGTACCTTCAGGTGCAGGTTTAATTAAAACTCTAGTTGCACCTTTGTGTCCAATGATTTCATGATATAGTGTGTGTGTCTTAGTCATTGGAATTCTTATTATGTTTTTTCGAGCGTTCTTAACAGCTTTTTTAATAGCATTTGGAACCTCAGTAGCTTTACCTATTCCATAACCTACATGACAATTTTTATCACCAACTATAACTAATGCACTAAAACGCATTCTACGACCACCTTTTGTAGTCTTAGAAATATGTTTTGTTTTAACCACTCTTTCTTCAAAGTTATCACCAACACTATTTTTTCTTATTGGACGGTAACGTTTAAAATCTTGCTTTTGCGTATTAGTATCTTTTGATACTTGTTTTGTAGTTTGAACAGGTTTTTTAACTTCCTCAGTTTTTGGTTTTTCTGTTGCAGTATGTTCTACTTTAGTTTCTTTTTGATCTTCCATAATTTCTCCTTGTTAGAATTTTAATCCAGCTTCTCTAGCAGCATCAGCTAAAGCTTTTATGCGTCCGTGATATTTATTTCCTCCACGGTCAAATGCGATGGTAGTTATATTTTTTGCTTTAGCTTTTTGAGCAATATCAGTGCCAATTTTTTTAGCATTAGCTATATTAATTGCTTTTAGTTTCAATGAAAGAGTTGA
>ONDN01000011.1 GCA_900316595.1 uncultured Mycoplasmataceae bacterium
ACACAAAAAGGTATTAAAAATGAATTATTTGGTAATTTTCATGACTATTTAGAAAATACACATAAAATTTATGAAAACGAGCTACCAAAAACAGCTAAAACACTAGATCATGGATTTAATTTAAAATTTACACACTACAAAAATTCAATACAAAAAATTTCAACACTTGCTAATAAATTAACTAAAAAACAAATTGAGTTAGGTAAGCCATATAGTTTATATGAAAAGCAAATAACTGAAATTATTAATTACTACACCGAAACATCATATAACTTAGTAAAAAATGAAATCAATAATAAATTAATCCAATCAACAATAAATAAAAATATCAATGAATTCAAAATAAGTTCAGGAGGTGATAAATAATGAGTGGAATAGTATTTAATTATGCATTATTGTATGGTGCTGTATTATTATTAGGTGCAATTTCTGGATATTTATCTGAACGAGCTGGAATTGTTAATATTGGAATTGATGGTATGATGTGCTTTGGAGTTATCTTTTTTGGCATCTTTTCATCACCAGTAATCGGTTTTACTAAAATGGGAGGGGCAGGAATAATCTTTGCACTCTTGTTAACAATGATTGCAACAATGATTGTAGGTGCAATGCATGCATTTGCATGCATTAATTTACGAGCAAACCATGTTATTAGTGGTACAGCTATCAATTTAATAGGTGTTGCATTATGTACATTTGTAAATAGTAACTTAGGTAAAGTTTTCTATGATGCTTCTAAATTATCAACAGGGTTTGATGATTTCTTATATATTGGTGGTTCAATATATGGTTCATCATTGATAATGTTTATTTTAGCATTAGTGATTGGTGGAGTTATCTGGTTAATTGTTGCAAAAACAAGAGTTGGTTTTAGATATATCGCTGTTGGTGAAAACCCATTTGCTGTTGATGCACAATCAATTAGTGTAAAAAAATATCAATGAGTTGCAGTTATTTTATCAAGTGTTGTTGCAGGATTGGCAGGTGCAATATTTTTATTTAACATTAAACAATCTCAAGGCAATGTTCAAGGTTTAGGATTCTTAGCATTAGCTATTATGATTGTTGGTGCATGAAAAATTGAATGAATTGTAGTAACTTCATTTATTTTCTCATTATTAATTTCATTATGTATGTCAAGTGTATTAACAAATGTAGGGATTCCTAAAGACTTTACATATTCCGTTCCATACATTATTACTTTCTTAACTTTGATTTTCTTTGCAAAATGAGTAAGGCCACCAGAATATGATGGTATTCCATTTAATCGAGAATTGCGTTAATGGTAAAATAAGAAAGAAATCATGCTTAAAATTATTAACCACCCATTAATTAAAATGAAACTATCACGTATGCGAGATAAACATACTGATTCTTTTAATTTTCGAACTAATCTTCTTGAACTATCCCAATTAATGTCATATGAAGTAACTAAAGATTTAAAATTATCAACTTTTGAAATTGAAACACCACTAGCTAAAACATTTGGTTATAAACTAATTACTCCTGTTATTCTTGTACCGATACTACGTGCAGGTCTTGGCATGGTAGATGGTTTTAAATTAATGATGCCACAAGCAGCTATTGGTCATATTGGCTTATACCGCGATGAAAAAACAAAGAAACCAATTGAATACTATTGTAAAATGCCTAAACGCATTAAAGGTGCTGATGTGATTTTACTTGATCCAATGTTAGCTACAGGTCATTCAATTGTTAAGGCAATTCAAATTATTAAAAAATATAAACCTAAATCAATCCGCATTGCATGTGTATTAGCTGTACCTGAAGGATTAAAGGTATTAAAGAAATATGATAACTCAATCAAAATATTTACTTGTTCTGTAGATAAATATTTAAATAAGAATTCTTATATTATTCCTGGTTTAGGTGATGCTGGTGATCGAATATTTGGAACCAAATAATGTCTAATCAGCCAAAAAATAATCTATTTGATAAAAAATTAAATATCTATTTTTTGTTGTTTAACACATTGCTTATATTAATTGCCTTTATTGTTTGTATTAGTTTGAGTATAATTTACAAAAACTATAGTATTGTTTATGGATGTCTAATTAACATCCCCTTCATTTATTTTTGCCTATTATTTGGTTTTGTAACCAATAAATTGATATTAAAAAATACTAATAAAAAAGGTGCTATTGTTTTTAGCATCTTTATGTACATGAGCAAATATATCATTTTATTATTAGGAATGATAATTGGCTTTATTGTCAATTCAACAACTAAATCTAATGTCTTTAATATTTATTCTCTATTTACTTGTGTGCTAATATATCCTTTTGGCAACATACTTTCAGTTGTTACTTATAATAGTAAGAAAAAAAATACGGTCAATTAAGACCGCGTTTTTCATTTTGATTTAATATCCTTTATTTCTTTTTATTTTTACTATTGCTGAATTCAATTCTTTTTTTAACAATTGATTTAGCTTTTTCGCTAACTCTACCTGTCTTACCAGGAATTGGAGAATTAATTAAATCAACTGTTTTTTTGAATCCCCATTTAACTGATTTCATTAAAAGAAATACAACTAATGAAGATATAAGCATAAAAATAATTACAGATATTAAAGTAATCATAATTACACCGTAAGTTGTAAGATTATTATCTATACTGAATCACTCGCCATCACCAACCCAACTAAAAGCTGATGAGTTTTCCACAGTAGGGATTATTGGAAATAATCCAATAATTAATACTAATACTAGTAGTGCAATAGCTAAAATAAGTGAAAGTGAAACATAAAGCTTTTTACCAAAGTTAGTTTTGTGTAATGTCTTTATTTTTTCGTCTCTTTCTCTATTTGAAATAAATGCCATATTTTATTTTGTCCTTCTCATTAAAATATGTAATAATTATATATTAATTATTTTAACTACATTAATTAAATAGTACTAATTAATATGTAACTTGATATAGATAAAGTCCGCATGGATTTGCCAAACTAATAGCAGATCCTTTTTTGGGATTATTAATTAAATTCTTAATATCAATTATTGATTTTTTGTTATTATTTAGATCAATTAAACTACCTATAATCATTCTGACCATACTTCTTAAAAAACCATTACCAGTAATGTAAACATTAACCAAATTTTTAGATTTAACAATTTTGATATCTGTTATTGTTCTATTTGTGTTAGATAATTCTGATTTGCTAAATGACAAAAAATTATGTGTACCAATAAATAATTTACTAGCTTTTTTTCATAAATCAATATTGATTTGTTTGTTGTAATTTAATAAATACTTATTTCTAAATAAATCAAACTTACCAATGTTAATTACATATAGATATGTTTTAGCTTTAACATCATATCTTGCATTAAATGAATCTTTAACATCTTTTATTTTGTTAATTTTAATATCACTAGGAATTTGGTCTTTAAGAGCAATAATTAATTTCGCAATACTTAAATTTACTTCATCTTCATGAAAATTAAAGTATTGATGCATTGCATGAACTTTTGTATCAGTCCGCCCACTGCCAGTAATTGTTATTTTTTTCTTATAGATACGTTCTAAAGCTTGCTCAATTGTTTGTTGAATTGATATGTTATTTTTTTGAATTGACCAACCATGGTAATTATTACCATCATATGAAACATCAACTAAGTAATTCATAAACTAAACAATCAAATACTCTACCCAATTAAAAGGACCGAAAACTAAATGTTTAACACTAAACATAATAAAGAAACTAAAAAATAATCCAACAAGAAGTATTGCAAAAAAGTCTCGTGCATTTATTGAATAGTTTCGATACCTTGTTCTTGACTTTCTTGGATCATAACTTCTAGCTTCCATAGCATTTGATAAATTATCTGCTTTATGGAATGCTAATGAAAACATTGGAACAATTAGTGATACTAATGATTTAACTTTATTACTAAAGTTTCCGTTTTTAAAATCTACACCTCTTGATGCTTGTGCTCTTAAAATATTTTGTGATTCACTAAGTAATGAAGGAACAAAACGAATGGCGATTGCAAAAGTCATCGCCCATTCATTGACTGGTATTCTAATGTATGATAATGGATATAACATATCTTCAATACCAGCTGTTAATTGAGTATAACTAGTTGTTGACAATAAAATAGTAATTATTGTAATCATCAACATAATTTTAAGTGAAACTAGTGATGTATTAAATATTACTTTAGTTGATAGTGAATATCAATGTGATTGATATCATAAATATAAAGTTGGAAGATTTTTTCCCAAACTAATTGATTCATATTTATATCCTAAATTTGGATCAGGTTTAACATCAAATACACCTATTATTTTTCCTCCCCAAATATAACCAACTAGCGACTTATATTCAGTACCTTCTGTTGGATAGATACGATTTTTATCAAACTTAGATATATCACCAAAAATAATATTCATTTTGGAATGCAATATATCAACACTAAATCCAGGAGATTTATAAGCAATTCAGTTAATCAAACCCAAAAATACAAACATAACTAATCAAGTAAGGAATATGGATTTAAATAATCTTTTTGGTAATCTAGCAAGACATCAAATTGAAAAAATTAATAGTGCAGTAGTTAATAATCCAAAAAAACCAATAGGCAAAAAAATGTTTGCAATTAAAAATATAGTTATTATTATTTTAACTGTTGGATTAATTGCATGTCAGAAAGACTTTTTATTAATATATTGCTCTAGTGTGTTTTGCATTTCTTTCCTTTCTTATCAACTAATTTAATTAGACACTCTGCAAGTTCTTCAATAGTCTTAGGCTGCATATCATATAGTGATGTAAACATTTTATTTTTAGAAATTAACAAATCAATCATTTGAATTACCATTGGTTTAATAATAGTTGTAGATGATAATAATTCCTTATTTCTAAAAATATTATAAGGTGTATCAAAATATTTAACTTTTTTATCTGCTAAAACAATAACCTTATCAGCCATTTGTAATACTTGATTCATATCGTGAGTTGTAATAATAATTGTTTTATTTTGATTTTTTAAACCTTTTATGAAATTTAATATTGATGATATACCAGCTGGATCTAGTCCTGCAGCTGGTTCATCAAATACTAAAATCTCTGGTTGAATAGCTAAAATACCCGCAAGAGCAACTCTTCGTTTTTGACCACCTGAAAGTTCAAAAGGAGAATGGGAATATAAATCTTCGCCAATACCCATTTGTTTTAAATATTTTTTTGCTAATATTTCAGCATCATTTTTTTTAACACCAAGATTTATTGGACCAAACATAACATCCTTGACAATATTATCTTTGAATAATTGGTATTCAGGAAATTGAAAAACCATACCAACAGTTTTTCTTAATTTTTTATATTTTGGAATGTGCCTTTTTTTACCATATATCTTACAGTTATTCAATAAAAAAATATTACCATGTTTTGATTTTAATAAACCATTAAAGTGAGTAATAAGTGTTGTTTTACCAACACCAGAATCACCTATGATAAAATAAATTTTATTTTTCTCTAAACTGAGCGTTGTTGGTTCCAATATGGTATTTTCCTCAGGTGTTTTAGGATCAAAAACAATTTTTAAACTATCAAGCATTAAGGCTAGTTTTTGATCAAGTACAAAATTCTTTGCCTCTTTTAATGTCATTGGATTAGTTAAACTTTTAGGACTAATTGCTTTAACTACTTCTCGCATAGTTTAACCACCTCCTCTGCCAATTTATTACTATCTAATGTTAATGGAAATTTCTTATATTTATCTTTTAAGAGTTTAGACAAATTAAGTGCAAAAGGAAAACTTAAACTGTTATTCTTTAAAAAATCCTCATTTTCAAAAACAATAGATGGTTTATCAAATTTTTGTATTGTTCCCTCTTTTATTACCAACACTCTATCAGCATTTATAATCTCTTCCATATCATGAGTAATAGAAATAACGGTTTTGTGATATCTGTGTCTTAATAAAAACATCAACTTTTTTATTTCCTTTTTAGCAGTTGGATCTAACATTGAGGTGGACTCATCAAAAATTATGATGCTTGGATTCATTGCTAGCACTGAAGCAATAGCTACTCTCTGTTTTTGACCACCAGATAATCTTCCGGCATTGAAATGTAATAAGTGTTTTACATCAACAATATTTGCAGCATGATCAATTATTTTGCCAATATTTAATGAATTAACTGAACGATTTTCTAAACCAAAAGCAATATCATCTTCAGCAGTCAAACCAACGAATTGATTATCTGGATTTTGAAAAACAATACCAATTTTATCACGAATAGACTTTAATGTTAAATTAGTCATTAAAGTTCCATAAATATAAACTTGACCACTCCATGGTTTTAATAAACCAAAAATTATCTGAGAGATTGTTGATTTACCAGAACCATTGCTACCAACAATGCAAACATATTCATCATCATAGATTTCAAATGATAAATCTCTAATAACTTTGATGTTATTTTTACGATCATAGCCAAATTGAACATTTGATAATTTTATAGCTACTTTTTTATCTGCTGACATGTATACATTTAACTTTAGTTAATTATATAAATATATGTTTTATTTAGTACCCAAACTACTATTAGTATAATATTTTAGCAAGGTCAATTGCTGCTATATTACACATATAGTAGAGGAAAGTCCATGCTTGCACATTCTGTGATGAATGTAGTGTTTTAGTAGGATCAAAAAATAAATCCTAGCATAATGATTATTATGACGGCGAAGAAAATAACTAAAGAATTTATTTTTCCATGCTATTTTCTTTAATCAAAGTGCCACAGAGACGAGCTAAAAAGAAATTTTTAGATGAAACGAGGTAAACCCCTAAAGCAAGAAACCTAAATTAATGGTAAGGGAATGCGAAAACAAGAAATGAATTGTTTTTGTGACTTAAAGAAATTTAAGTAGATAAATAATTGACAGCATATTGCTACAGAACATGGCTTATATTGCAAAATAATTGTATTACAATTATCAATTAAAAACTAGGTAAATAACCTAGTTTTTTTGTTTATCTTAAAAGCAAAAATGTCAATATTATATATTGAAAGCAATACCTAAAAATCAAGACTTTTTATTGCTTTTACTCTAAATTTTATTTTATGAACCAATTACTCTAGGAATAAGATATTCATCTCCTGTTTCAAAGTCATCTGGATAACATTCTCTTATGTGATTTGCAATATTTGTAGCTATTTCAATAGTAGGTGCATAAATATAT
>ONDN01000032.1 GCA_900316595.1 uncultured Mycoplasmataceae bacterium
AAGTGCCAAAGGGTAGCCTATTTTTATGGTGTCGATGTAATCTTTTATGGAGTCACATATTTCAATTGCTTCCTTTTCGCTCATCACATCAAGTGCTAAAATAATATTATTTTTTATGTTCATTTTATCCCTATTTAGCTAAATAATTTGATAAATTTTTAGGTATGCCTAATTAAAAAGTATTACTCATTCCTATAACTTTATATGTAATAAGTTATATAATAACATTATCAATAAAACTTTATTAAATTTTAACTATATTTTAAATTTTTATTGAGAGATTAATCAAATCACATTGATTATAATTTGGAGGAAAAAAGTTATGCATATTATGGAAGGGTTCTTACCACCAATGTGGTGTGCTGTATGGTTTATTATAGCAATACCTGTAGTTGCGTACGGACTCTATAAAATCAAAAAGGTAGTAGATGAAACTCCTGAATCTAAAGCTTTACTTGCTGTAAGTGGAGCATTTATGTTCGTTATTTCATCCTTGAAATTACCTTCTGTAACTGGAAGTTGCTCTCACCCTACAGGTAATGGTTTAGGTGCAGCATTATTTGGTCCTGCAGCTACCGCTGTTTTAGCAACTATCGTATTAATCTTCCAAGCAATTTTACTTGCTCACGGAGGAATAACAACTTTAGGCGCAAACATTGTATCTATGGGTATTGTAGGTCCTTTAGTAGGTTGGCTTGTATATTTAGGTCTTAAAAAAGCTGGATGTCCGTCAAAAATTAACATATTTTTCATTGCTTTCATTGCTGATTTTGCAACTTATCTTGTAACAGCAATACAATTAGGTTTAGCATTCCCTGAACCTAACACTATGGAAGCTATTACAAAATTCTTCTTAATTTTTGCTCCAACTCAATTGCCATTGGCTATTGCTGAAGGTTTATTGACTGTGATTATCTGGAACGGATTAATGTCCTACAAACCTAAATTATTAAACAAATTAGGCGCTATTGCAGATAATGAATTACAAGGTGAATAAAATGAAATATGAAAATATTATCTTAGCAATAATTGTTATTGTAATATTGGTAGTTCCTCTTGCAATGTATGCAGGTCATGGAGAAGATGACGGTTACTTTGGAGGATCTGACGATCAGGGGTCTGACGGTGTTTCAGAAACTGGATACGAACCTTGGTTCGAATCAGTTTGGGAACCACCTAGTGGTGAAATAGAAAGTTTATTATTTGCTGTCCAGGCAGCTATCGGAGCAATCATCATTGGTTACTTCTTTGGTTACTGGAGAGGACAAAATAAAAAAGAAGAATAATTTCATTCTTCTTTATTTTTCTTATTTTTTTAGGGATGATTTTAGTTGAAATTTGATATTGATTTTATTGCTCACAATAACAGACTGACTGACACTAATGTTTATTTAAAAGTTGTTATATCATTAGTTTTAATGGTTGTTACATTAATTTTAAACAATTTAGTTTTGGATGCAGTTGTGTTCATTTTAATGGGAATATTGGTGTTAGGTGTAGCAAGGATTTCTTTTAAAAATTATCTTAAGTTTCTTACAATTCCAATAATATTTGCAGTAATTACATGTGTGTTTTTGATATTTTTCTTTGGATCTGGTGAAGTAATATATGATACAGGTATATGGGGTATTGTTGTAACCAGGTCTTCCCTTGATTTGGGTATAACTACTTTCTGCCGTTGTTTTGCATGTTTTTCCTGTTTGGGATTTTTGACATTAACAACACCGATTGCGGATTTATTGCAATGTTTGCATACAATTAAAGTTCCAGTACTTTTCATTGATATTTCTCTTTTGATGTATAATACGATATTCATATTTTTGGATCAGTTATCTACAATGAGAAATGCTCAGGAAACAAGACTTGGATATGTTGGTTCAAAAAGCACTTATAAATCATTAGGAATGTTATTCAGTAATTTATTCTTTAGATCTCTAGATAAAAGTGAAACACTCCAATGTTCTTTAGATTCAAGATGTTATCAAGGATATCTACCTGTTTATAAACCAAATAGAAGGGATAAATAATGTTAAGGGCAGAACATATTACTTATTCATATGATGATGGAACACAGGCTTTGAAAGATGTGAATTTGGAAGTTAAGAAAGGTGAGATTGTTTCCCTTTTAGGTAAAAACGGTGCTGGAAAATCTACATTGTTTTTGCATTTCAATGGAATCTATAAAGCAGATAGCGGAAAAATCATCATTGATGGTGAAGAATTAAAACATGATAAAAAAAGTTTAATCAAATTCAGACAAAAAATAGGAATTGTTTTTCAAAATCCTGATGACCAATTATTCGCTCCGACAGTGGAGGAAGATGTTGCATTCGGGCCTTTGAATTTAGGTTTATCTCAGGAAGAAACTCAAAGAAGAGTAACTGATGCACTTAAAAAGGTTGGAATGGAAGGATTTGAAAGGAAAGCTCCACATCATTTAAGTGGAGGACAAAAGAAGAGAGTGGCTATTGCTGGAATATTGGCTATGCAACCGGAACTCATGGTTTTGGATGAACCTACTTCTGGTCTTGATCCAAAGGGAGCATCCGACATTCTTAAATTATTATATCAGCTTAATTCTGAAGGAATGACAATTATCATTTCAACCCATGACGTTGATTTGGTGCCGATTTATTCAAGCAAAGTTTATGTGATAAGTGCAGGTCAAATAATTGAAAGTGGCACTCCAAAAGAAGTGTTCGGTAAAGTAGAATTAATTAGAAAAGCTAATTTAAGACTTCCGAGAGTTGCTCATTTGTTTGAAATTTTAGATAAAAGAGATGGCTTTGAATTAAATGGGGATTATCCTTTGACAATTTCAGAAGCTAGAAAGCTTGCTAACGAATTGCACAACAGATAATTTTTTTTTTAAATCAGATTTTTTTCATAATTTTAATATCTAAAGTATTACTATTAGTAATAATTCATAATACTTTTTAATTATTAGCCAAACATTTATATTATTAAAAACATATTTTTTCATAAGGTGAATTTAGATGAGA
>ONDN01000009.1 GCA_900316595.1 uncultured Mycoplasmataceae bacterium
GAAAAAACTACTTGAGCAACAAAAGGAAGGAAAGAAAAAACTTAAAAATATAGGTAATGTATCGATTGAACATGATACATTCATTAAAATTCTTAATAATGATGAATAATTTTTAATTTTCCTCATTTTATATATTAGGAGGAATTAAAATGTATTCATATTTATATGGAAAAGTTATTTCCATCAATAAAAAATCAATAACATTTGATTGTAATAATGTTGGCTATGTTATTTATGTCAATAATCCTGACAGTTTTAAATTAAATACAATGTTATATTTGTATGTTTATCGTCAATATAAACTTACAAGTAAAAATAGTTTTGTAGATGATATTTATGGTTTTAAAACATACCTTGATAAAGAATTATTTCTATCACTAATGCGTTGCCAAGGAATAGGAGCAAAAACTTCATTACTTATTTGCAGTAATGATAATAATTTACTTAAACAACTGATTGTTACAAAAAATTATGATGAGTTAGCTAAATGTAAAGGTATTAATACTAAAAGTGCCAAAATCATTATTGATACTTTGTATGAATTTTATAAGAATAAGATTGATAATTCATCAATGAATAATATGATCAGTGAACTATTTAGCGCATTAAATGCACTTGGATATAAAGAAAATGATATTCAATATGCTATTAGTAAAATGTCATTAACTAATACATCTGATAAAGAAGAACTATCAAGTCTAATCGCTGATGCCATAAAAATAATAATCAATAAAGACACTAATGCCATTGAATCTAATTAATAACTTAGATAGTTTTATTGGTAAAACTGAAATAAAAGAAAATATTCGAGTATTTATTAATTCATGTAAAAAAGATCATCATTCCTTTGAACATAGTTTAATTTATGGTTTGCCTGGAACCGGAAAAACAACTCTAGCTAAAATAATTGCTAATGAATTACAAGCTAAATTAAGAATTGTTCAAGGGGCAAGTATTCAAAAGCCTATAGATGTTATTAATATCTTATTATCAATGCAAGAAAATGAAATTCTTTTCATTGATGAGATCCATGCTGTTAATATAAAATGTTTGGAATTATTTTATTCAGCTATGGAAGAAAATAGCTTAGATTTAAATATTGGTAAAGATTACAATAGCAAATTAACAAGAATAAAATTACCAAGTTTTTCCATAATAGCCGCAACAACAATTTATGGAAAACTCCCACAACCATTAATTGATCGGTTTGGTATTATTATCAATTTAAATGAATATGATGAAATTGAAATCAAAAATATTATCTTATTTTATGCAAATAAATATGGGTTGATATTAAATGATGAAGATATTGATTTAATATGTCTAGCATCAAAAGGTATTCCAAGAATCACTTACAAACTAATTAGAAGAATTTATGATTTTAAATTATCTAACCCAAAAACAAAGATCAGAAACATTTTAAATAAAATTGGGTATGTTTATAACGAATTTGATAAAAATGATTATTTATATTTGAGATCTTTAATTCAAAATGATGATGAAATATTAGGAATTAAAACAATTAGTCAAATTATAGGTATTGATGAACTAACAATCAGTTTGAAAATTGAACCATATTTGCTAAGAAAAAATTATATTGTAAAAACTAATAAAGGCCGAAAAATAACTTATGAAGGAAAAATATTATTTAAAGAATTAAATAAAAATATCTAACTATTTAATTTCTTAGAAGCAATATCAATAATATCTAATTTAAATTTATCATTAATATCTTTTTTAATGATTTGATACTGATCTTCAACAATCTTATCTTCTTCAACATAATCATCAAAAATCATAGTATTTAACTTTTTGTTAAATTGTAACTGTGAAATACCAACACCAATTAATCTAATTGTTGCATTTTGAAAATTATCGACATATAAATTTTTTAGAATTTGAACAATTTCAAAATAGTCACTTAATAATTTAGGCGAAGAATAATTTTTTGTAGTCACTTTAAAATCTGGATATTTAATAGATAATGACAATCTTCTACCAACTAAGTCATAAGAATTCATACGATCTACCATTAATTTGGTTAATTCCTCAATTTTAAGATAAATTTCATCTAAATTATTAGTGTCAGTTAGAAATGTTTCACTATTACTTAATGATTTAGGAATGTTATGTGAATGATCAAGTTCATCATCTCCTATTCCGTTAGCATGTAGAAAATAAACTTCTCATTGATTTTGAAAAACATTCTTAAGAATATCAACATTTTTCTCATTAGCAATATCTCTAATTGTTTTTATTTGATAATCTTTTAATTTCTTTGAAGATGCAGCACCAACTAAAAACATATCTTCAACAGGTAGTGGTCAAATATATTGCTCAATGTCTTTTTTACTAAAAATAGAAGTGATACCATATGGCTTACGCAAATCACTAGCCATCTTAGCTAAAAACTTATTGTATGAAACACCAATAGAACATTTTAATCCTATTTGATGAAGAAGTTTTCTTTGAATAATTTTTGCAACATTAATAGCCTCGCTAGGAGTTTTACATAAATGTGTCACATCAGCAAAGCATTCATCAATAGACATTATTTCAATATTGTTAGTTAATTTTTGACAAATAAAATCAATAAATAAATTTGAATATTTCTCATATTCATAAAAATGATGGTTAACAACAATTAAATTACGACACAATTTCTTAGCTTTAAAAATTGGCATTGCGGCTTTTACACCAAACTGTCTAGCAATATAGTTGGCTGAGCTAACTATTGAGGCACGTGATGTCTTACCTGCTACAGCAAGTGGTTTAGATTTTAATTTTGGATTAAGTAATTCTTCAACAGATGCAAAAAAAGCATTCAGATCAATATGTAATATGTATTTCATATTATTTATCTAAGTACATTAAAAATTCTTTATTCCCATCAACACCTTTAATTGGCGATTCAATAAGTGAATTTATCTTGAAATTTAGTTTCTTTGCAAATGTAACAACAATATTAATAGCCTTATCCCAAAGTTTTTTAATTTTTATTACTCCATGGTTTGCTTTAATAATTTCTTTACCTAATTCGAATTGAGGTTTAACTAAAATTACTACTTTTAAGGGATATGTAAACAATTCATTAATTTTTTTCAAAATTTTTGTTACTGAAATAAATGAAACATCAACAACCACAATATCTATTTGATCATGGAACAAATTTAATTTGACATCTTTAAAATTTAATCCTTCATGCAATTCAATTCGCAAATTATGTCTTAATTTTTCATGCATTTGATTTTTACCAACATCAATTGCATATATTCTTTTAGCTCCGTTAATTAAGCAAACTTGACTAAACCCACCTGTGCTAGAACCAATATCAACAATAACTTTATCTTTTAAATTAATCTTAAATTTTTCTATAGCAGCAATTAATTTATACGCACCTCGAGAAACATAGTCATCATGCTCATTTACAGCAATAATATCAGAATTTTTTACTTCATATGAAGAATCAGTTTTTATTTTGTTATTAACACTAACAAAACCATTAGAAATTAAGTTCTGCGCTTTATTTCTACTATCAACAATTTTCCTATCAGTTATGTATTTATCAAGACGCATTTACAAAAGTATTATATGAATATAAAATCTAATAAAGGCATGTTTTTAGAGGAAATAATAAACCGTACAATTCTTTATTATTCATCTAAAAATATTGCTTATTTTGAAAAACGCAATATACCTTTTAAAATTCTTAAAATGATCAATGAAAAAACTTTTGTTGGTCTATTATTTTCTAAATCCACAGTTGATTATACAGGTATATATAAAAACACTCATTATGAATTTGAGGCAAAACAAACTGAATTAGAAACATTTAATTTTAAGAATATTAAAAGTCATCAATTTGAATATTTAGAAAAAGTATCAAAATATTCAAATTCATTTTGCTTTCTAATAATTTACATGGTCAAATATGAGAAATTCTATTTGGTTGATTTTTCGAAAATTATTAAATACATTGAATTAAATAAAACACATATTATCAATATTGATCAATTAAAGAAGTATGGATATGAGTTAGAAATAATTTTTCCTGGTATTTTAAATTTAATTGAAGTGTTAAATAAAATCAATTCTTAAATTGCTTTTATAATGTTGTCAATAAATTTTTTAGGATCAGCTTGTTTATAAAGAATTTTATATAGATAACTAATTATTGGTGCATTAATTTTATGCTTTTGAATAATTTGATAAGCAATTTTTGTAGCCCAATAACCTTCAACAGTTCTAATTTTAACCAACTCATCAATATTCTTGTTTCCAAGTCTACCAATACCTAAACCAAATGAAAAATTTCTTGATTTTTCAGATGTGCATGTTAAATAAATATCACCAATACCACAAAATTGAGATAGAGTTTCTTGCTTTCCACCAATAATCTTTAAAATATTAGATATTTCTGTAGCTATTTGTGCTAAAATAGCTGATCGAGTATTAATAGAGGTATGTTGTGAATACAAAATACCACTAGCTATTGCCATAACATTTTTTAAAGCACTAATTGCTTCTGCACCATTTAAATCAGATATTGGAATGCATTTAAAATAATCTGTATCAAAAATTTTCTTTACTTGTCTTGCAACATTAATTTTTTCTGAAACAACATTAACAATTGTTTTATTTCTATCATAAACTTCAATAGCAAATGATGGGCCAATTAAAGCTACAAAGCCTTTTGATTTATTCTTAATAATTTTTTTAATTGTTTCACTTCAAGTATTTAGAGTTTTTGGATCAAAACCCTTTGCAACATTAATATATATAGGATTTGATTTAATTACAGGAACTACTTGTAATAAAACTTTTTCAATATGTATAGAAGGAACGGCAATAATCACAAACTTTGGTTTAAAATTAGAGATTTCTTTAATGTCTTTAGTTATCAATGATAATCTTCCATGAAATTTTCTATCACCAAAAAATGCTGTATTTTTTTGTTTTTTTAAATCAGATATTTCTTTGTCATTAATGCCTCACATGGCAACTGAATTACCAGTATTTAATAATACAGTAGCTAGTGCTGTACCTCATGCACCTGTACCAAGAATAGCAACTCGATTTTTATTATTATTCATTTTTTAAACCTCTAATCCTTGAATTTTTGTCCTTATAATAAATTGTAATAGGAACTAAGTTAATTCCAAAAGATTCTCTAATTAAATTTTCAATGAACCTAGCATATGAGAAATGCAAATACTTAGGATCATTAGTAAATATGACAAAAGTAGGAACTTGCCCTTGAACTTGGGTAGCATAATGAATAGTTAATCTACCACCTTTAAATAATGAAGGTGGATTATGTGATGCAGCTTTTAGAATAACTTCATTTAGAATTGAGGTGTTAACTTTAATATTTAATTGTTTATCAATATCATCAATTAGCTTAAAAATATTTTGAACTTTTTTCTTTTCTTTTGCACTAATAAAAACTATTGGAGCTCATGATAAAAATTTAAATTTAGAATGAATCATTTTAATAAATTCATTTTGTGTGTGTCCATCTTTTTTAACTAGATCTCATTTATTGACAACAATAATTGTTGGAATATTTGCTTCATAAGCTATACCACCAATAATTTTATCCTGCTCTGAAAATTCTTGACTACCATCAAGCATCAAAAGAATAATTTTACTTTCAGCAACTGCAGATTGTGTACGTAATACTGAATATTTCTCAATCTTTTCAATAATTTTTCCTTTTCTTCTAATTCCTGCAGTATCAATAATGGTATATAACTTGCCATTATACTTGAAATTAGTATTGATACTATCACGAGTAGTATTAGGAATTGGTGAGACTAATACACGTTCTTCATTTAATATTGTATTTGTTAATGTTGATTTGCCTACATTTGGTTTTCCAATGATGCAAAATGTCAAATTATTATTTTTTGTTGTGTTCTTTGATTCAGATAATTTAATAGTTTTAATAATTTCATCTAATAAATCTCCAATACCAATACTATGTTCGGCAGAAATATAAAATGGTTTGCCGTATCCAAATGAATAATAACTTCTTTCGTTAATATTGTCATTATTTTCGATTTTATTAACAACCAATAAAACCTTTTTATTTTTATATTTTTTTAGTAGTTTTACAATATAATGATCGTCAGCATTAATCCCTTCTTTATTTGAAACAATAAAAAGAATTAAATCAGCTTGTTCAATAGCGTAACCAACTTGAATTTCAATATTCTTTTGAAAAGGAGAATTTTTAATTGTTAATCCACCAGTATCAATTAAATCAAATTTTTTACCTAATCAATCAACGGCACCATAAATACGATCTCTTGTTACACCAGGCTGATCTTCAACAATAGACTTCCTTTGACGAATTAATCGATTAAATAAAGTTGATTTACCAACATTTGGTTTGCCAACTATTACAACTTTACTCATTAATCTTTCCTTTGAATTCCTTTATTATCATATTTGCAACTTCTTCTATCGTGAAACCTGTATCTTTAATTTCAAAAGCATCTGGTACTTTAACAAGTGGTGAAAAATCACGATTAATATCTTGGTAATCACGCTCTTTTATTTTTCTTAATACAATTTCATAAGGTTCAGTTTGTTTGTATTGTATCCATCTTCTCTCGGCTCGCAAATTTACATCAGCATCTAAATAAACTTTTAATTTAGCATTAGGGAGCACAACACTTGTTATGTCTCTTCCTTCCATAACACAATTAATATTAGCAGCAATCTTTTGTTGGTCAGCTACACACTTTTCTCTAACTTCTTTAATAGTTGCAATTTTACTTGCAAGAGCAGCGATTTTTGGATTATTTAATTTCTCAGTAACTCTAATTCCATTTAAAAACACTTCTTCACCTTTAAGGTCAACCTTATTTTTATTTAGCGTTTGCATTAATAAATTAACATTATTAATATCAATATTATTTTCATCTATTGCTAAAGCATAACAGCGGTACATTGAACCGGTATTAATATAAACAAATCCTAATTTTTTGGCAACAAAACTAGCAATAGAAGATTTTCCTGCAGCACTTGGACCATCAATAGCAATTTGATATGTTTTATTTGACATAAAATAACACCCCAACAACTACTATAATAACAATTGAAATTATTAAAAATAAAAGTATTCAAATTAGTGCAATATAAAATTTTTTATAAGAAAGAGATGTGTTAACTACATATTGTGAAACTTTAAACTTTTCAATATCTAATTTAGAGCTATCAGAATTTTTAACTGTTTCCATCAATTTACTTAACTTTTGAACACTAACTTTTTCAAACTCTATTAATTCATCCTGAGATTTCTTTAAATTTTTATCAATCTTTTCAAGGTCTAAATAATTCTTGTCCTGAATTAATCAATCATGTGAAATTGATTTACTATTATTATCAATAATGGAATTATGTTCATAAGAAAAAATAAAATTGGAAATATCATCTTTAATTTGCTTTTCTTTTTCAACATCAACTAAATCAGAGAAATTTTTTAATTTTTGAAACATAGTTGGATCCATTTGATTTATTGAAGTTAATGGTACAACTGGTGAAAATCCTTTTATATCTTCAGATTCATTAATCAAAATATTGGGGTTTAAACTCATTATTTTATCACGATATGATTTAATAATGCTTGATTCGTTGTCAATATGAGAAAGAAAATTACCCTCATTAAGGATTTTTTTACGATATTCAGCATATTTTTCAATTCGTGTCATATTCGTATATACTTCTTAAACTATAAAATTTAATTTACCATGAACCACTTTAACTGATAATCGATCTGTATCTCTAAAAATTTCACCATCAATATCATAAAGCTTTCTATCCAATCTTACTAATAGTTCCTTACACTTAAATGATTCATATGTTTTAATTGTTGAGGTTTTACCTTTTTTAATTTTTCACAAATTATAAAGAGTGGATAAGCGGTTAATTTTTTTAAGTATTGAAACTGTTATATATCCATCATCTACTTTAGCATTGGGGATTAATTTAATTCCTCCACCTACCGTTTCACCATTACCTATTGAGAAAGATATGATTTTATCTCCTTGTCATGTCTTACCTTTATCGATTGAATACTTTA
>ONDN01000034.1 GCA_900316595.1 uncultured Mycoplasmataceae bacterium
GGTTAAAGTTAAATTCCATAATTTTCAAATTTTACATGAATATTATAACAAAAAATTAGCACTCTCACCATTAAAGTGCTAATTTTATGGAGTAAAGTCTCCAAAAACAAGCAAAATAAGAAACTAAGAAGGCAAAAGTTTTGAAAAGCTTAATATAGAGAAAAATAAAGATAATTTTATCTTTAAGTTTCTAGTTTATATTAGAGTTAAGGAATTTATAACTAATTAAAGAGGTAATTATTAATACTCGTGAATTTTCTATTCAAAAGAGAGATAGATAAAAACTCATCACTAATTATGATGAATAGTGGTTATAAGGTTAGAACTAATCTATCTATTGATAATTTGTGGTAACAGAAGTTGTGTAAACAAGTGATTAAGGAAGGTAAGAGATAGGTTATATTTCTATACTTTGATTAATCCAATCTAAAATAATCTTCTTTCACTTTGCTTTTATCTTTTGTTTATATTTAGGAAGTAATGGACTCCAATCAACATTATAATTGGTAGTTATTCAATCCTGTTGATTTCATAAAAAATTTCGAATATTTTGATATCTCATGTATGCATCATCAAATATTTTTTGAAATTCTTCAGGTTTAAGCCAAACATTGTGCTTTTTGCCATTAATGTCATTAATTTTAAAATCTGTGTTTAAATGGACAAAGACATTATTCCGTGCCTTTATAGCATTATTTAATAAACATTTGTTTCCTAATTGTGATTCAAATCATTCATTATTAGATTTACCAATAATTTTTTGAATTTCATTTTTAAGTTGGATGAATAAATTATTTTTACCACCAATTTTAAAAAATAAATTATCTATATTTATTAACATCGTTGAATATGTGTTATTCATTATTGTATGTATGTAATAATCAGAATAATGCAATCTTGGATTATATTGTGGCTTACCACGATATAGCTTTGCAAGTTCTTTATCAACTTCATCACAGATTTCAAAAATAGCTATTGAATAAAATAAATTTTGTAATTGACCACTTGTTAATGACATTAATCTATTTAATTTACCATATTTCTCTATCCGAAGCTTTTTAAAATCATCAAATGTCATATTAACTGTTCATACCTAATTTTATTTAGGTACGGATAATCCTAATTCCTTTAGAGGGATATATTCAAAGAAAAATCTACAGCCAACTGAGATTATGTAATCTCTTACATCTTTGTATTCATCTTTACTAAATCATTGGCTTAATAAATATCAATATTCAACTTTACAATTTAAGTTAGATAATATCTTTTGATATTGTTTTTTCTTAAAGTCACATGTTTGTAATTTTTCATCAACACTCCCTGGTGTTTCTTGATGCTTTATTTCAATAATAAAGAATGTGTTATTTATTAACACAAAAATGCAATCATCAGGCAAAAGCTTTTTTGAAATAATTGACTTTCAATTTATATTGTATTCTTTAAACAAGTAGTTATATAAACTATGCTGTTTAAAAATTTTAGCAACTTCTTTATTTCTATAAAGAACTGAGTATGCTTTACTTCTTTTGCCACTTCCTGAATATTTAGCTAATTCTTCAACAGAATAATTTTTTTGTTTTGCAAGAAATGTAGCTAAATCTACCTTACCTTCATAAACAATTCCTGTTTTTGTGTTTGCACCAAACTTACCATGTTTTATCATCTTTGTGCTTCCTCCTGATATGGTTTCAATTTACGGAAGATTAATTTTTCAGGTAATACTTTATGGCAAAAATATATAGAGGCAAAAGAATTTCCTGATTGTACTTCTTTAGTATGACCGTTTGCAAAATAACTTATACGATCATCAAAAACTAACAATTCTACCCCTTTGCTAAAATATTTAAATCTTTGCTTGCCTTGTAATGCAGGTAAAGGCATTAATAGCATAAATGGTTTTTTTAGATTGTAGCATCTTTCAATGACTTTATCTTTAATAGTATATGGTGGATTAGAAATAATAATGTCATACTTTTGCTTAGGTTCATACTTAAAGAAATCTTTGCCTTGTTCTAAATGACTAAAAATAACTTTATTTCCATTTTTCTTTAAAACTTTTACAAATTCACTATTATCTTTATCAAAAGGACACCAAATAACTTTATTTTTATTTAAAAATTCGAGCACAGGTAAAACTGCATACTTTGGGGTGTAGCACTCATCACTAAGCTTAGTTTTCTTTGCGGTTAAATAACCTATATTTCTTGGCATA
>ONDN01000059.1 GCA_900316595.1 uncultured Mycoplasmataceae bacterium
AAACAAATCATTTTATGAAGATGAAAACACATCAATTTTTGATTTAAATGCTAGTGATGAAGAAAGAGAATACACTAATTATGTATTACCAATAACAAAAGAATACGAAGAAGAGCAAATCAATACAATATACTTTAATAATGATGATTTTAAATTTTCTTGATCTACAAGCGATGAATATGGGTATGATGATTTTTGGACTGAAGCAAATGAAAATGGTGAATACAAAGGTAAATTAAACACTTCTAGTTTAGCAACTAGCGGAATGATGATTAATGGTGTTCTCCTTTTAGATATTCTTAATCAAGCTGGGAAAATATCTTTATCTGGTGGATCTTATGAGTTAAACGGTATTGAAAAAAGTGAAGATAGCGACACAATGCAATGGAAATTAGTTGTAGATAATAATGAAATAAAAGCTAAAGACATTAGATGAGAACTAATTTCTGCCACAACCACAGAATTGCCAAATTCTATATCTATTACTAATGGTGTTGTATCATGAACTAATCAGATTGAAGTTGGTACATATCAATTTTGTATACTAGCTAACTATAAAGAAACAAAAATTCATTCAGCGCCAATAACTTTAACCATTTTTTCTAAAGATGCAAAAAATATTGAAAATTTTGGTTTTGCTACAAAAAATATCTTATTTGATAAAAGCACTATTGATCAAAAATTGCTTGATTTTGTTAAAAATGTAAATTTTAGTTTAGAATATACTGAATCTGACTACAATACTCCTACTAATAATAAATTAGGTGAGATCCAAGTAAATGATTTTATTATCGGTTATAAAAATTCTAATAATACTTTTAAAGCATCAAACTCAATTAATAAAGCTATTAGTGATGCAATAAATAACGATTCAACTATTACAAGTAGATATAGTAAAAACTTATATAATAATTTAAAGCTCAATTATCTAGTTGCTGTCCTTAATAAGTCATTTAACAATACAATTTTATTTGATAAAATTGAATCTATGAGTGAACATATAGATAATATGTATACAGCAGGTTTGATTATATTTAGTACATGTACTGCACTTGAAGCTATCTTCACTCTAATTCTTATATCTATTATTGCAGCACGTAAATCTCTTATTAATAATTTAACTAAAAAAATAATTTTAGCAGCTGCATGTTTACTATTGACTTTTATTCCTGCTGGATATCTTATTTCTCTTTTGACTGAAGCACGTTGATATACAAATGATAGTTTAAAATGATGTAAATCTTCATCGCAAAATGATGGAAACCGTACAGATTTTGAAAGTAAACTTATTGATGACCAAAAATATTTCCTTATTAGCAATGGTAAAGATCAATTTAACAAATTATCAAACGAAGAAATTAGATCATTAGCATACTTTTATACTAACTTTTATATAAGACCTGCTGATTACAATAAATCTGATGAAAAATTTGCAAAAATACCTTATAGAATGTATGATCAATACATTGAATTTAATTATGAACTTGAAAAGGCTACAAAACATTTATTTGGTGTTCTAATTTCAGGACTAGCATTAGCGTCAATATCTCTTGTTGTTTCTTTAACAATATTTTGCATTTGCATTCGTAATCTTTTTAATCAAGCTAATCAACAGCAGGCTCAAGTTCTTGTTAATAACATTAATGGTGCTGACAAAAAAATTCAAAGTAATGCTAATGATATCAAAAATGAAAATGACCTTCTAAAACAAAATGATAATCCAATTAATGGAGATGGGGAAAATCTTATTATTAACGAAGAAAAACAACATATCATTGATATTCATGATAGTGATGCTGATATAGATGGCAAAAAAGGAGAGATCAAAGAAATTTTCATTAGTAAAGATGATTATGAAAAAGCTGGTGGAAAAAAATGTGATTCCGTATTAAATATTATTGATAGAGTTCCTGTGGAATATCTAAAAAATGGTTGGGAGTTTAAAGGACTTAATACAAGTCTTGGTCTTAACGGCAGGCATTTTTATTATGCTGAATTCGAATTCATGCCGGGTTAAGTACCAAAATGTTCACCTAGTAGATTAGTTAAATTAACCAATAATTTTGCTTAGATGATGTATCTTATCAAAAATATGTAAACTCATCATTAAACCTGGTTAATTTTTTTGGACCACTTTTAGAAAGAGTGGAACATGAAAAAATTGACTTTAAAATAAGATTAAATTATGCATGTAAATGATTGTTTAATAAACAATCTGCATATAGTTTAGGTAAAGAAATTTTTGCTAAACATTTAACAAATATTAGCAAATACTCATATTGTGCAAATCATGAGGTTAACCTTGCAATTTATCAATGCATAAGATGTATTTTTGTTAGATCTCACAAATCATATTTCAATAATCTAAAATATAAGCTATGGAAACACGTAAAAAATAAAATGTCAAATAAGTCATCAAAACAAGAGCTACTAAAATGAATAAGAGAACTTGAAAAAATAAACAAAAATCAACAACAAAAAATTAAATATTGAGAATGTGTAAATGAAGCGCAAAGAGAAATTATGCGAATTTACATCCCAAAAATAAAAAAAGATAAAGTAAAGAATATTACAAATGATTTAACAATGAGAGAATTTATAAAAATTCAAATAATAAATTGGTAGCAAATAATTTAATTTATAATGTTAAAAAAAGTGGTCTAAATTTAATAGCCTAACTTAAAGATTGTATATAATACTTTCATATATATGAACAAAATTACTAATAATAAGAATAAATTTAAAGATTTAAAAGAATTAATTAAAAATTCATATTCTCCTTATTCTAAATTCGCCACTGCGGCAATTGTGCATACTGATAAAGGTGACTTTAAAGGTGTTAATGTTGAAAATATTAGTTATGGGGTAACCATTTGTGCCGAACGTAATGCAATATTTACAGCAATTACAAATAAAGCAAAAAAATTTTATAGTTTAGATTTACTATCTAATTCGAAATCAATAGAATTAATTCCTTGTGGAGCTTGTTTACAAGTCATGAGTGAATTTTTTGGTCCAGAAGCAAATGTTACAGTTTACAATATTGATGGTAAGATTACTAAATACAAATTTAAAGATTTAATGAGTATTACCATAAAAAAACGAATTATCAATACCTTCAATAAATAAAATTTATGAATTATAAGTTATTTATTTATAAGATCATTTTACATTAGGTTTAACATTTAGAATGTTAATATGATGTTTTTTTAATAAGTATCAATATGCTCCAAGCGAAACTATAGCATCAATTGCATTACCTATACCAAATAATACAATAATGCTCATTAATGTTGGTTGCCATATGCCAGTCATATACAAAATGAATAATATTCCATAATAAATAATATTTGTGACAGCAGATTCAAAAAGCATATATTTTGTTTTACCTAAACCATAAAATGTGGCATCAAACACATTTTGAATAGCAAATAATGTATAGAACCCAAATGATATCATAACTATTTGAAATAATTTATCTACATTATTAAAGTTTAAAATGCGTTTCATGAATGGTTTGAATGTTGGAATTAATATACACCAAATAATTAAAGTTATTAGTGTAATTGCAAAATAACCCAATGTATTATTTTTTACTGCATGTTTATTAGTTGATGTTTCTTGTTTAATAAGTTCACCTAATTGTAATATTGGTAATAGCATATATCCTCATATAAAATTGTTAGCTACTCAATATGTGCCTTGTTCATCTACTTTATTTATCATTCTTACAATCATCAACATATAAGCTAAATTTCTAATAAATGATTCCAAACCAGATATTCCACCAATTTTTAAAAATTGTTTTATTCAAGTAAATGACATTTTATCTTTGTTGAATATATTAATGCCATTCTTTACTAATAAGAATAAAGTAACAAAGAATAATAATCCATTAACAATAATGTTTGTAGCACCGATACCATTAACACCTAGATTAGCCGAAACTGGTAAAGATGAAACTAAGAATATATCCAAAACTACACATAATGCTAGATTTATACCAGTTAATATATGAACCAATTTATCTTTGCCTAAAGCAACTAGACTAACTAATGTAAATTTAAATAATATACCAAACACATTGGCGATAACTTCAATCCTAATATATGTAACACAATCATCAATAATTGATGGATCAGTTGACATTAGTTGTAATAATTGCTTAATGCAAAGCATCAAAACTGATGATAAAATAGCATAGATACATAGAGTTAACAATATACCTGTTTTTATTCTGTTTATTAAATCTTTCTTATTAGATAAAACTTTACCAATAAAATAAAACAAGGGCAATATTATTGCTTCATCAATAACTTCATAAATTAAATTAACCCATGCTAATTGGCCAGCAATAGAATAAGATGATTCTTGAGGAAGAACACCTAATCAAAATACTCTTAATGTGGTATAGAAGGTTGGGACAAACC
>ONDN01000021.1 GCA_900316595.1 uncultured Mycoplasmataceae bacterium
CTTTCAATTTTTTTATTTTCTAAACTTACATAGCACTTTTTAGGTAAATTTAAATTTTCATAATAAAATTGCATCAAATAACTTTCAATTGTCTCAGAAATTGAATTGTTGATTTCAGCTATTTGCTCTTTTTTAGCAAGTAATTTTCCATTTATATATGAAAAGATTGAAATGGAAATATTATTCTTATTTGTATAAAATCCTAAAACATCAATTGATTCACTAGAAACCAAATTAATATTCTGATATTGACTAATTTGTTGCATGCCACTTATTAATTCATTGATTCTCTTAGCCTCTTCATATTTAAAATTCTTTGAAAATTCTTTTTCTTTTAGTTCTAAATCATTAATTGTATTCTTTAAATTCCCTCTAAAAAAATCATTAATATTTTTAGCAATTTTATCATATTGATCTTGGCTAATATTATTAACACATGGACCTAAACATTCTCCAATATCATAATAAAGACAGGTTTTTTTAGGTATCTTACAGCATTTTCTTAATGGAAACAAATGTTGTAAAAAATTATAAACACTATATTTATTTGATTTGTTTGTAGCGAATGGACCATAATACTTTCCTTTATATAAATTGGATTCATGAGTATAAACCAAACGTGGATGTTTTTCTTTTGTTAAAACAATATAAGGATAATATGTCCCTTCTTTTAATAAGACATTATATTTTGGTTGATATTTTTTAATTAAATTGTTTTCCAAAATCAATGATTCATTTTCATTATTGACAATAATGAAATCAATATCTGCAATATTTTGAACTAATTTATTTGTTTTTGAATCGCGATTATTTAGAAAATATTGATGTGTTCTATTATATAAATCACTAGCTTTACCAACATAAATGACTTGTTGATATTTATCTTTCCATAAATAACATCCAGGTTTATGAGGAATATTTTTTAACTTGAAAGCTAATAATTCACTAATATTCATTAATAATTACTTTTTATTATCTAATGTTTCTTTCATTGTGTCACGAGAACCATAAATAATCATATCCTCATATATATCAGTTAAATCAGGATAGTTTCGTTTAAATAAATTTACATAAATCTTTTTCTTAGACAATTCTTCTTGCAATTCAATAACTAATTTAGGATCTGGTATTTTTAACAAGTTACATTTCTTTTTGTTATCATAACAAACATCTATTTTCATTTCTTTCATGATTTCATAAAATTTTTCTTTTTGTGTTCTATCAACATCAATTAAGTATTCATTAACATTGTATTTGCTCAATAGTGCTTCTTTTTTACCAGAATATTTAATTTTACCACCATCAAGAATTGTTAATGAATCAGCATAAATATCAAGTTCAGCCAATACATGAGAAGAAGCAAAAATAGATTTACCTTGTTTAACTAAATCTAATAAAGTATCAAAAAATTCTATTCTTGCTTTTGGATCAAGGTTAGCTACTGGCTCATCCATAATGATCATCTTTGGATCGCAAACCAAAGATTGAGCAAGCAAAATCTTCTTTTGTTGACCTGAAGAGAATGTATTTGGTGAACGATTTCTTAAATTCCACATATTCATTTCTTTTAATTTCTTTTCAGCCAATTCTTTAGCTTGCTTCTGACTAATTCCAGAAAGCATAACCATTCATTTTAAATAACTAACAGCTGAAAATCTTTCAGGAAAATTTGCTTTTTCAGGAATATAACAAATTTGACGTTTTGCTTCCTCTGAAATATTTGGTTTACCATCAATTAAAATTGTTCCAGATCATTTGTAATATGAACCAATTAATGATTTAATTGTTGTGGTTTTTCCAGCACCATTCGCACCAATAAAAGCATGGAATTCACCTGGATATACGTCAAAATTCAAGGCATCAATTGTTGGAACTTTTTTCGATTTATAATATTTAGTTAAATTACGAACATAAAGGATTGGTTTTTCTTTCAATTGATTGAATTGTTTCATATCACTTTGAAAAAATTTATGAATTTTGCAGCATCGTTTTTCAATAATTTCTTTAATAAAATTGATTGTTTCAGAGATTCTGCTTGCAGGAAAAGATTCTAATATAACTGGATCTTTTGCACATTCATTAATAGAAGTTAATAATTCAACATTATTTTCTTTACCATTTTTATAAGCTTTTTTAATCTCTTGTTTTTTATTTCTTATATCCGCACGAGTTAAATGTTTAGTAGATAAATGAATATCATTAATATCATGATAATACTGTGCTTTTAATGATGGATAAGAAACAATGCTATCCATAAATTTGAATAGTTTATCATCACTCTCTAATAATTGTTTAAAATATAAAACATCTATTTTCATATTAGCTTTTTTTACTTAATATTTCTTCACATCTCTTACAAATGTGCTCACCATTAATACTACCAGCTGGATAATAATTTCAACATCTTTCACACCTTACATAATTGGCATTTGAGCATGATACTTCAATATCTTTGATGTTACTATCAATTAAAATTTCACATTTAGCAACATTTAAATATTTTTTTAAGATTTCTGGGCTGAAACTATTTGGATTACTATTCATTTTAATTATTACAGATGCTTGTGTATTCTTGGCAATTAAATTATCTTTTCTAAGTTGTTCCAATGCAGTGAACACCTTATCTTTAATACTAAAGAATTGTTTTCACCATGCAAGATCAACTTTTGGTAAATCAAAATCAATATCTTTTATCATTTCGGTTAAGAATATTGAATCTTTTTTATTGCTAATATTAGAATGTGTATATACCTCTTCACAAGTGTGAGGAATAATTGGTGCAAGTGCTAACATGTAGAAATTCAAAATAGTATAAAGCACTGTTTGTATAGCGCGACGGTGTTTATTATTTGGTTCATCACAATATAAACTATCTTTAATAACATCAAAATATCAACCAGATAATTTAATTGCTTCCAAATTAATTGTTTTGATTACTATTGAAAAATTGTAATTTTCATAAGCATCAATAATTTTATTCATATTTTGTTTTAGCTCATTTAAAATATAAACATCTGCTAAATCAAAATCTGTAGATTTATCTTTTTCATAAACAAAATCACTTAAATTTGAAAGAATGAATTTAAATATAGAATTCCTGATCCTTCGATACATTTCAGAGATTTGATCTAAGATATCGTTGCTAATTCTTACATCATCTTGATAATCACTATTAGCAACTCACATACGCAAAATATCAGCACCAAATTGTTCACATACTTTTAATGGATCAATTACATTGCCTATTGATTTTGACATTTTTCTACCTTGATCATCTAATGTCATACCATGGGATAATAAACGTTTGTAAGGAGCTTTATTATTTTGAATTACTGAGCAAATTAATGAAGAATTAAATCAACCTCGATATTGGTCTCCACCCTCCAAATATAAATCAGTTGGAATTGGTAAATTAGATTCTTTTAAAACATTATATGAACTTCCAGAATCAAATCATACATCCATAATATCTTTTTCTTTATGGTATTTGTTTTTGTCATTAATGTATTTATTGGTTAAAAAGAATTCTACTGGTTTTTCAAATCATGCATTTGTACCGTTTTCATGAATTAAATCAATTGTATGTTTTATTAATTCAAAATCCATAATTGGTTCATTCTTATCATTGAAAATGATTGGAATAGGTACTCCCCAAACACGTTGTCTACTAATACACCATTCTTTACGATTTGAAATCATACTAATTAATTGATGTTTATTTGTTTCATTTGGAAAAGTGACATCTTCAATTGCACTAAGTAATTTGTCTTGAATTTTTGAAATATTAACAAATCATTGTTTTGTAGCACGATAAATAATAGGCTTTTTTGTTCGTCAATCAATTGGAATAGAGTGAACAATCTTGTCACATCTCATTAATGTATTTAATTTCTTAATACGTTCAAGAATAATTTCATTAGCTTTCTCATAAAATACACCTTCAAGCTCTTTATCATTAACTTCATTACTAAATTTACCACTATCATCTATTGGACAATAAATTTTAATTCCATATTTTTTAGCAGCATAATAATCATCAAGACCAAAACCTGATGCAATATGAACTAAACCAGTTCCATCATTATCAGTTACATAATCAGCTAAGATAACTGGACTTGTTTTATCTAATCATATGTGTTTGTATTGAACATTTTCAATATCTCGACCAGCAAATTGTTTTAAAACCTCATAGTTTTTTCAATTTAAAATTTTAGCAATCTTCTCAATATTTTTTTCTAATAAAATAAAACATTCACTATCTACTTTTAATTTTGCATATTTAAATTCAGGATGAACAGCAATTGCTTGGTTACTTGGTAATGTTCATGGAGTGGTTGTTCAAATTAATAATTTATCATTCTTATTAACAAATTCATTACCATCCTCAACCTTGAATGTAACATAAATTGAGTATGCTTCATCATCCTTGTATTCAATTTCAGCTTCAGCTAATGCTGAGTGTGAAGACCATGATCAAAACACAGGTTTATAGTCACGATAAACTAAACCTTTTTTAACCATGTCTAAAAATAAAAGTAATTGATTGTTTTCAAAATTAGAATCTAAAGTTAAATATTTTTCCTTAAAATCGGTAATCAAACCTAAATGTTTAAATTGCTCTAATTGGTGATCAACATTCTTTTGAGCAAACTCTTTACATTTATCTCTAAATTCAGAAACTGTTAAATTGGATTGTCCTATGTTGCTTTTTTTTAATAAAGCATGTTCAATTGGCAATCCATGGGTATCTCATCCAGGAATAAATTGTGAATTGTAACCATTTAAAAAGCGATAACGAACAATAATATCTTTTAAAATTTTGTTTAAAGCATGACCAACATGAATATCCCCATTTGCATATGGAGGACCATCATGTAAAATTCATGGTTTCTTATCCTTGTTTTTATTTAATAACTTTTGGTAGATATCCTTATCTAGCCATTCTTTTTGAATTAAAGGTTCTTTTTTATTCAAATTAGCCTTCATTTCAAAGGATGTTTTAAGAATATTTAAAGTTGATTTAAAATCGCTCATATTTCTAATAATATTTATTTTATAAATAATATATAAAATATTATTTTTAATATATGTAATATCAGATATAAACTATAATCATAAAGTCGTAAATAGGGTTTAATACATTATGGATAAATGAACTGCTGATAAGATTCGTAAAACATGACTAGATTATTTTGCAAAAAACAATCACTATTTATACCCATCTCAATCATTAATCCCTCATGATGACCCTTCTTTATTGTGGATTAACTCTGGTGTTGCAACTTTAAAAAAATATTTTTCAGGAACTGCTATTCCTCCAAGTAATCGATTAACAAGTTCTCAACGTTCAATTAGAACTAATGACATTTTTAACATTGGTGTTACTTCAAGGCACCACACATTTTTTGAAATGTTAGGTAATTTTTCTATTGGTGATTATTTTAAAAAAGAAGCAATTGAATTTGCCTATGATTTACTTGTAAATCATTATCATATGGATGTGAATAAACTTTATTTCACAGTTTATGAAAAGGATGATGATGCATACAATGAATGGATTAAGCATGGAATAAAATCATCTCACATCATTAAATGTAATCGTGATCGTAATTTTTGAGATGTGGGTTCTGGACCTTGTGGACCATGCACTGAAATTTATTATGACCGTGGTGAAAAATTTGATCCTAATAAAAAAGGCGCTGAATTATTTTACAAAGATATTGAAAATGATCGTTATGTTGAAATTTGAAACATAGTATTTTCACAATTTAACAACAATGGAAAAAATGAATATGCTGAATTAGCAAGAAAAAATATTGATACTGGTGCTGGATTAGAAAGATTAGCTTGTGTATTACAAGAAACACCAACCAATTATGATACTGATCTGTTTCTACCAATAATCGAAACAATAGGTAAATACTCTAAGTCATTCAAATATGATGTTAATGCATATTTCACAAAAGATAAAATTCAAAAAGAAACTAACCGTAATTTCATAATTATTGCTGATCACATTAAAGCTTGTGTATTTGCTATTGCTGATGGTGCTATTCCTAGCGCTAAAGACAAAGGTGCTGTTTTAAGAAAATTATTAAGAAGAGCTATTATTTGTAGCAAAAATATTGAAGTTTCTGATAATTTTTTACCTGAAACAATTAACGCAATAATAAAAACAATGCATGAATTTTATCCATATTTGGATAACAATAAACAAACAATTATTGATGTTATTTTGCAAGAACAAAAATTATTTAGTCATACATTAACTAAAGGTTATGAACTATATAAGAAAGCTTTAAAAGACATCTCGAAAATTGATGAAGAATCTATTTTTAAATTAACTGATACTTATGGTTTTCCATTTGAAGTTATTAAAAACCTATGTGAACAAAATAATATAAAATTCGATATCAAGAAATATGAAGATATTGTTGCTAAACATCAACAAATATCTCATGGAAATAAACGAGTTAAAGCTATGACTCAGCAAAATGAAAATCTTATTAGACTTCAAGATAAGTCAATATTTTCATATGAAGAAACAAGTTTATGCGGTTCAAAAATTATTGCTATTTTTGATGAAAAATATAATCTAGTCAACAATTTTAATAAAGGTAAATGTTGAATAGTATTAGATAAAACTTGTTTCTATGCGACAAGTGGTGGCCAAGAACACGATATAGGAACCATATCTAATTACAATGTATTAGATGTGATTAAAGCACCTAATGGTCAACATTTACATTTAATTGAAATCAACAAACCAATTAAAATTGGTGATAAAGTCGATTTGCAAATCGATGTAACCAACCGTAAATTAACTTCATGCAATCATTCATGTGAACATTTGTTACAAAAAGCATTTCAGGTTTCTATTTCAGATTCAATACATCAAGAAGGTGCATTTAAATCTGCAAAAAAATTGACTTTTGATTTTTCATACCAGTCAAAATTAACTGATGAAGAATTACTCAAAGTTGAACAAAAAGTTAATGAGTATATTAAATCTAATGCTAAAGTAACAACTAAATTAATGAGTTTGGAAGATGCCAAAAAAATCCATGCACATGCTCATTTTGAGAACATATATAAAAAAATTAATGGTTTGTTGCGTGTAGTAATTATGGAAAACACTACAAGTGATGTTTGTGGTGGTACCCATGTTAAAAATTTAGGTGAACTTGAACAATTCATGATTATTAAACTTGACACTAAAGGTAGTGGCTCATATCGAATTGAAGGTTTGACAACAAACAATACTATTAATGAATTCTTAGAAGAAAAAATTAGTCAAATTAAAAAAGAATTCAATTCATTAGTCAGTGAATTAGATGAACTTAAAATTGATCACAAACTATATGATAAACAAATAAAACAACTCTCATTTGATAAAACAAGAGAAAATTATCATAAATTAATTAAAAATTTTGCAAGCGTTAAGCAAAATTTGAAAAAATTAATTGCTAAAGCTAATTTGAATAAAAATATAAATCAATCAGTAGAATTAAAAAAATCATTTATCATTGATAGTAATATAAATGTCATCATTGCTGAATTAAATAATATTGATGCTAGAATACTAATCAATACTCTAGGACAATTAGCTAATGAAAACAAAGACAAAACATTCATTGCTTTTGATAAAGTAAATGATAAAGTTAGATATTTTGTTATCACAGGTAGTAAAGTAACTAATAAACAATATATAGCTAATACATTAATTAACAAATTGAATAAATTGTTTAATGGTTCAGGTGGCGGAAGTGTTACATTTGCACAAGGCGGGTGTGAACTAAAACAATACTTAGATAATATTAAAAAATTAGAAGTTTAACATAAACATAAATAATAAAAGTAAAAATAGATCTATACTACAAAATTCAACTTTTTGCGGCATTATTCAAATTATTGGTTAATTTAGATATGCTAGTCAAACATTTTGAAACCTAATCTTTTTATTGCTTTTACTTTAAAATTTATTCTAGGAACCAATTACTTTAGGAATAAGGTTATTTCCATCACTTTCAAAGTCGTCTCACACAAAATGGTCAAATATATATTGTTTAATCCTTGTAGCTAATTCGATAGTAGGAGCATAAATATATTGCACATAATTAGTAGTAAGATATCCATATGGAGAAAATGCTTTTTCTTTAATGTTATTAGGATCAAAATCAGGATTTTTAAATGTTAATGTTGCAGGTCATGTAGACGAACCAATTAAACCTGCATTTGCAAATGCTCTTACATTAATTGCATTTAAAGTTGATGGGAAA
>ONDN01000040.1 GCA_900316595.1 uncultured Mycoplasmataceae bacterium
CCACCTTTAGACTTAACTTTTTGTAAATCCAAATCTTTACCAATAAATTTCTTGTCTATGTTGGTATTAATTACTTTATACTTAACGACTTTATTATTCTTACTCATTGTATATATTATATATTACCTCTTCCTACTCAAATAGATCCTATTGGGATATAAGTTATTTGTTTTAACAATGCTTTTTAATTTCAATATTTGTCTATTTTTCTTTATCTACATAATAATTTTTTGGTTCACAAACATTTCTATCATATTGACTTAAATATTTAATACATTTTAAACTAACTTTGTATAAATCAAATTTTGTTCATGTTTGTAACATTATTCAAAATTTCCTTAAATATAAAATATATTTATATATAATATTTTCATAAACTATTAGAAGCCTTCCATGGCTTCTTTTTATTTGAAAGTTTTATGAAAATAAAAGTTCCATTATTATGTAGTGAGTGTAATTCGAGAAATTACCACATTAAAAAAGAAAAATCTAGTTCAAAAAGAATTGAATTGAGAAAATATTGTTCACATTGTAAAAAGGTAACTATTCATAAAGAATCAAGGTAATATGGAAAAAGATAAAAAAAGAGAACAAAAACGTGCTGAAAAAGAAAAAAGAAAAGCAGAATTTGATGAATTAAATCATCAAAGAGCTTTAAAGTATAAAAAATTACAGGATACAAAAGAAGTTGAAAAGCAAAATTATAAGAATAAAGCTAAAAAACTAAAAGTTGAATACAAAAATAATTTGCGTAAAATTAAATCTGATAATTCTAAAGAATTAAAAACTGTATTAGCTAATATAAAGACTTTAAAGGGTTCAGAATTTAAAAATGAAGCAGCTAAAATTAAAAAAGAAAATATAGCTAATTTAAAAAAGAAATTATCTGACCTTGAAATTGAATATAAAGAGAATTTATTTTCAATAAAAATGTATATGTTACGCGAAATTGCTAAAAATCAAGTAACTGAAAAACAGCAAAAAAAAGGAAAGATGAATGCTGATAAGAAATTAGCTTACCATATCTATTACAAAAAAATGAAAGTAATTGATGGTATTTACAACCAAAAGGTTAATGAAATTTCAAAAGAATATCAGGATCAAATTAATGCATACAACAAAAAAAGAGTAGAATTCACTTCTCAAAATAAAAAGAATAAAAAATCTGCTGAATATAAGCAAAAATTAGATGAACTCCACACCCAATATATAAAAATTAATCTTGATCGTGAATCAAAATTAATTCAAAACAAAATTATTTATAAAAATACATGTGCTCAAGCATTACATGAAAGAGATCTATCATATGATAATGAACTAGACACAGGTTTTAAATTCAGGAGATGATGATATGGAATTGGTAAAGAATTTCAAAGAATGTCATGGTCTACATATAAAAGGACATTTAAAGATTTCTGAATTGTAATCTTGGTAAGTCTTATTCTTGCTAGCATATTTGCATTACTAGATTTCATATTGACATTATTTTAAATAAAAGGAGATATTATGACACAAAACAACAGTCAATGGTTTGCTATTACAGTTATAGGTGGTAAAGAAGATTCAATAATTGAATCTTTAAGAGAGAAAATATACAACTTTGGTTACAATGAATATGTAACTGATATAAAAGTATTTAAGACTAAAAAAATAACTGAAAATATTTTTACAAAAACTGATCCAAAATTACCAAAGAATTTACATAATACAAAAACAACTACTTGAGAAACATTACCAAATGGTTCATACAAGAGAACAAAAACTAAAGTTGTAAATAAGTTTCCAGGCTATGTGTTTATAAAAATGGAAAATTTAGATGAAAAACTTTTACATTCTATTTGATTCTGCATTCGTAATACAAATGGTGTACTAGGTTTTGTAGGCTCAAGTGGTAAAGGTGTTTTACCTATTCCAATTTCAATTTCTGAATATGAAAATATTTCTAATGAGCCACAGCAAAAACAAGTGCAACCTGAAGTTGCAGAAAATACAAATATCCAAGTCAACGAAGAAGCAGATCAAGCTATTGATCCTGTAGTTGATGAACAACCTAAGAAAGTATATACATGCAATTATAAAGTTGGCAACACAGTGAAGATTAATTCTGGTTCATTTATTGGTGAATCAGGTGAAGTAAAAAATATTGACTTAGAAAAAGGTAAAGTTACTATCCAAATTGAGATTTTTGGACGTATAACAACTATTGAATTAAATTTAGATCAAGTGGAAATAGAATAACATGAAAAAAGGGAATATAGTAGATTTTCTTGTTAATCAAATTAACGATGCTATAAATCATACTGTTGATGTTTTAAATGAGAATAACATTGATCGAAATAATATTAAAGTTATTGTTGATAAAAACGACAATATAGATTTTGGAGATTTTTCTACAAACTTTGTATTATCTTTAGGTCTTCCAAAAGAGAAATGTTCAGAATATGCTGATGATTTAGCAAGAACATTCACTAATAAAAAATACTTTAAAGAAGTAAAAGCTATAAAACCAGGTTTTATTAATTTTAGATTATCTAATTACCTTTTACATCAAGTATTATTTGATATTATTGATCAAGGGAAAAAGTTTGGTATTGCTAAGAAAACTAAATTAAATTACAATATTGAGTTTGTTTCTGCTAATCCAACAGGTTTACTACATATTGGTCATGCAAGAAATGCAGCAATTGGTGACACTCTTGCAAGAATTTGGGAAGCTAATGGTATTCGTGTAAACCGAGAATACTACATTAATAATGCTGGCAATCAAATGGAATTATTAGCTTTAAGTGTGCTAATTAGGTATCAACAACTTTTTGATTTAAAAGTAGAATTGCCTAAAGATTCATATCATGGTGATGAGATAATTACCGTTGCTAAAAAACTAAAAGAAAAATATGGTAATGAATTATTACATGTTAAATTTGATGATAAGGGTATTACTTCAAAATTTGCTAAAGAAAAGAATGTTATTAAATCATTTGCAGAAAACTATTTATTATCAATAATTAAAAGTACTTTAGAAAACTTTGGTGTTAGTTTTAATATTTGGTTTCCTGAAACTGAGCTTTATAAAAACAATATGATAAAAATAGCTTTAGAGTTATTAAAGGATCACATATATTCTAAAGATGGTGCAACATGGTTGAAAACAACAGAATGTGGTGACGATAAAGATCGTGTATTAGTTAAATCTGATGGAAACAACACATATTTTATACCAGATATTGCTTATCACAACATTAAATTATCGCGTGGATATGACAAAATATTTGATATATGAGGCGCAGACCACACAAGCTATGCTGAAAGAATGAAAATAGCTATGAAATTACTAGGTTGGGATAAAAACAAACTAGAAATTTTAATTATGCAAATGGTTCGTTTAACAAAAAATGGTAAAGAATTCAAAATGTCAAAAAGAACTGGTAATTCATTAACATTAGAAGATTTAATTAATGCTATTGGTAAAGAATCAGCAAGATGGTATCTTGTAAATAAACCAATTACTAGCCATCTAGAAATTGATGTTGAACAAGTATCTAAAAAAGATAGAAATAATCCTTTATATTATGTTCAGTACGCTCATGCAAGAATTAATCATATTTTATGTAAAGCTAAATATAAATTACCAACTAACTTTAATTTATTAACTTCTAAATTTGAACGTCAAATTATAATTGCTTTGCACTCATATATAACAACATTAAGAAAAATTGCTAATTCATATGAGGTAAATATTTTGACAGTTTACCTATACAATTTAGCAAAATTATTTCATTCATACTATGCTTCAAA
>ONDN01000019.1 GCA_900316595.1 uncultured Mycoplasmataceae bacterium
AGGAAAAGGAATTTTAGCAGCTTATAATGAATGAGTTGCTGAACCTAATTTAAATGAAAGGGAACAAAAACATATAGAGTTAGAGAAATTTGCTGAACAAGCAAGAGAATTTATCCGTAGTTGCTTTGGTGATCAAGCTTACACCCTTGTTGTTGCTAATGTTTCAGATGCTTTCTCATCACAATTAATTTATGATAATTTATCTAATACTATTAGCAACATAACATATGTAGTTATCGCAATAGTTTCATTAATGGTTATTATCATTGTAGCTTTGATTACTAACATGATTATTAATGATTCAAAACGCTTAGCTTCATTATTAAAAGCACTTGGATACACTGATATTGAAAATGCAAAATCATTCTTATCAATTTACGCACCAGTTATAATCTTTAGTTTAATCATAGCTTCATTATTATCATGAGGCTTACTAAATATATATAATTCATTAATTTTTAAAGGTGTAGGTATATGACTAAATGCACAAATTAAATGGTATGACTATTTAATTTCTACTGGAATAGTTGCTATAATTTTTGGAATATCAGGATTAAATTCAGTTTTATCATTAAAACGTGAATCATTAGTTGATTCAATTAAATAAGAGAGTAGATTATGAAAATAAGAAATTCAAAACAAATGGAAAATATAAAAAGTAAGAATGCTATTCTTACTAAAAAAATAGATGATTTAAAACAAGAATTAACAAAATTAGTTGATAAGTTTAATAAAATGGAAGTTATAAACCATAAAACTTTTTTGGATAAGAAAAATTTATCTAAATGAATCTCTTCTATTAATTCTAGTTTGAATTTTTATCAAGCAAAATTAACTAAAAATAAATATGCAATGTTTGAATATAGTTTGCTAAATCAAGAAACTAATGAAATAGATGCAAACCGACTTTATAAGTTTATCTGCTATATTGAATCTTTCAATACTAATAAAAAAATCTTTCCATATAAACTTTCTTTTATTCTTAAATTGAATAGATATACATCAAAACAATATGTTTATACCAATAAACTTTGCTGATTAAGAGATATACGTTTAAGAACAAAGATATTGGAACATAAATCTATTTATTTGATAAAAAAGAAGATTGAAAAACTTGATAAAAAATTAAAGAATTCTGAAAACGAGATTGAAAATTTAAAAGTTTCATTTGCTGACCGTTATCATGCAAAATTAGTTGAAAGATTAACAAAAACTAAAAAAGATATTAAATATGAAGAAAATCAAAGACAACTTGCTATTAAAAAAGAGGCTAAGAAAAAAGAATCAACTAAAAGAATTAAATTATTACGTTCACAATATTTGCAAATAAAAAATGAACGTAAACGAAATATTAATAATAACAAAAAAGATTATAAAGAGAATAAGATTGATAGAAATACATATTTCATTAACAAATCTGCAATTCTTGATAAATATTATGAACAAAAAGATAATATTGATCTTCAAATATATACGCTTAAGGAAGAATATAAAAATTTTTCTCAATTTGACTCATCTAATTTAGCTATTAAATTAAAAAATGTTGTCAAATACTATAACAATAAAGTTCTTGCTAATAAAGTTTTGAGCAATGTAAATTTAGAAATTAATAAAGGAGAATTTGTTGTAATTTTGGGCCCAAGCGGAAGCGGTAAGACAACATTATTGAATATTATTTCTGGTATGGATAATGCAACTTATGGTGATACAATAATTGCTGGTGAAAATTTAATTGATTACAATCAAAGCATGTTAACTACATTTAGGAGAAACAATATAGGTTATGTTTTTCAACAATATGGATTGTTACCAAATTTAACTGTTAAAGAAAATATACAAATAGGTCAAAATTTGCAACATAATCGATCTAGATTCATTTCAATCGATGAAATTTTAAAATCAATTGGTTTAGAATCTCAAGCAAACAAGTATCCAAATGAATTATCTGGTGGCCAACAACAAAGGGTATCAATTGCTCGCAGTATTGCTAAAAACCCAAATATTTTATTCGGTGATGAACCAACAGGTGCTATTGATCAACAAACATCAAAAAATATTATGAATTTATTTGTTGATATTAACAAGAAGTATAAAACAACAATTGTTATTGTTACTCACAATCCAATTTTAGCTGAATTAGCAACAATGGTAATTTATGTTTCAGATGGTACAATTTCAAAAATTAAATACAATTCTAAGCCAAAAACTGTTGAAGAATTAAATTGATCAAATAATGGTTAAATTAATTTAAATAGATGTTTAACAAATAGATACTTTTATTATTTAAGTTGCAACTATTAAATTTCAAATGCAACAACTAGTGCTTTATCACCTGTATGAGCAAGAATAACATTAGGTATTTGACCATAAATTATTTCACATGTAGAAGGTATTGATTTTTTAATATGTTTTACAAGCTCTATAATTTCAGGTTCTTTTTCATTTGATGAACCAAATAATATACATACTTTTTTTAGTTTATCCAAAGAAAAACCTGAAATTCTTTTTTTGTATTCATCAGCTACTAAATTAAACCCTTTTGATAAATCCTTAGATGTTTTAAAAAAAACTAGACCATTTTTATCACATGTGATAACAATTTTTAATTTCAACATTTTAATTAGTAAAGATTTAAAGTTTGAAACTCTTCCACCTTTAACAAGTTGAGTCATATCAGAAACAAATAATACAGCTGCAAATGAATCTGCTACTTTTGTTATATATTCTTTAAATGTCTTGGGATTCAAAGTATTATTTTTAGCCATTTCTTGCAATTCCGCAATAGTTCAATTAACTGGTCAAACAACTTCTTTATTTTCAACTCCAACTGTAAGTTTGTCATATTCTTTTGCAACTATTTCTCATGCATTAGCGCTTCCTGAAAGATATTTTGGAATTGGTAATGCATAAATTTCATCATATTTATCATTAATCTTTTCAACTAAATTCATAATATCACCAGTAGCTGCTCCTGCTGTTGTTACAATAAAATCTTTTTGATTTAAGTATTTTGCTACATCATTAATAGTAATATCTACACCATCATGGTAAGATTTTGTTTCATTAGTTTTTTTGTTTGTTACATTTATTGTAAGTGGTAAAACATAAACATCTTTAAGTTCACCATTTTTAATGTTGCTTGATGTGTCGACGATGAATGCTATCTTTTTCATAATTTTTATAATATTAAACATTATATAATATCAAGTATTATATGCTTGCTGTATTCTATAACCAAAAATTATTAGACAATACTTTAATTGTTGTTATAAATAATGAAGAAGTTATTAATCAAGATAAAGGTAAAAATTTTGTTGTTGGTTATTCTAAAGATAATAATGTTAGTTTTATCAATATATTTAATTTTAATACATATATGAAGTTAAATGATGGTTATTTAAAATTTGATAAAAAATTATGTGAAACTATTAATAAAATAACAAAAATTGATTTATCAAATTTTATTGATGAAAATGATTTTGTTGTTGGTCAGATTGATGTATGTGAAGAAATAAAAGGTACACATTTACATAGATGCATGGTAAATGTTGGCAATGAAACATTACAAATAGTTTGTGGTGCAAAAAACGTAAGGAAAGGTATCAAGGTTGTTGTTGCATTAGATGGTGCGATAATGCCATATGGCAAAATAATAAAACCTAGTCAACTTTTACAAACAAAATCTAATGGAATGATATGTAGTAAAAAGGAATTAAATTTACATAGCACTAAATTTAATGATGAAGGGATAATTGAATTACCTTCTGAATATAATTTAGGTGATAAATTTAATGAGATATTTAATAGTTAGAATATATGCCATTTACTAAGCAAATTAATAAAGATTTTTATATTAAAGATAATCGTATTTATTTATCTGATGAATACTTTAATAAGAATAAAAAGTATTTTAAAAAGATAACAGGTTCACGTTTTGCATCTATTTTGAACCTTAATCAATTTACTTCACCTGTTAAAGCATGGTGTACTATTGTAAATATTTATAAAGATGAAATGGATCCTACTTTAGCTAAAGTAGGTACAATAATTGAACCTAAAATTAGAGAATATGTAACTAAAGTTACAAATATTAAATTTAAAGATTATAACCCTAGTGAAGTTAACTGAAATGTTTTTAATGATGAAATATTTGGTGGTATACCAGATGGTGAGCCAATTGATGAGGATGGTAAGTTTGCTTATGATAAAGGTTTTCCTATGGTTGAAATAAAAACTTCAAGTGAAGATAAGTTAGCATATGAAAAAATTAATGGTGTTTTTAGAATTAAAAAAGATGAGAATGGTTGACCAATCGTTAAAGAGCCCGGCGAAAAGAAAAAATCATGATTTGTAAATGGTCAATTAAAAGTATCAAATGAATATTGCTTTCAATTACTTTTATATTTATATTTGCGTAAAGTTAATGAAGGAATGTTTGCTGTTGCTTTTTTAAAACCCGAAGATTATGTTTATCCAGAAAAATTTGATGCTGCAAAGCATAATATTCATTTTGCTAAATTAAATATCGATGATTTTGATAATTTGCAAAACATTATTGAATATGCAAGAAAATGGTACAAATTATATGTTATGGATAAGCATTATTCAATGCCATTAGAAGAAAATGATAAAAAGTGATTATCAGAGGAATTAGGTATTAATGTCATCTAAAATTTCTAAGATTATTTATTTAAAATATGGCGAATTAACCCTTAAAGGTAAAAATCGCATAAATTTTATTGATTGCTTATATAAAAATGTTTTAAGTGCATTAAAACAATTTAAATCTATTAAAGTTTTGAAAAAATTTGATTCAATGGGAATAATATGCAATAAAAGTGATTATCCAAAGATAATAGATATTGTAAAAAGAATTCCCGGTATTTTTCAAATAATTGAAGCATTTGTGATCAATGGTAACCAGATAAAACAAGTTGAGAAATCTATTATTAATTTATTAAAAACAAAAAAATTTAAAACATTTAAAATTGTAACTAAAAGGCATGATAAAAGTTTTCCAATAAATTCGATGGAATATTCAAAATTAATAGGTAGTATTGTTCTTAAAAATATTAAAAACAAGAAAGTTATTATGGACAATCCTGATTTAACTATTAATATTGAAATTCATAGTGATAAAACTATTTTATTTTTTGAAAGAATAGAAGGAGCTGGTGGATTTCCTATTGGTATTAACGGTAAAGCTCTATCATTAATTTCTGGTGGTATTGATTCGCCGGTAGCATCAAGTCTAGTAATGAAAAAAGGCATTCATGTTGATTTTATTACATTTATTACTCCACCACATACATCAGATGCAGCATTAAAAAAAATTAAAGATTTAATTAAAGTAGTAACATTAGATCAAAAACTTGAAAAACCAAAAATTTTTATTGTTAATTTCACAATGATTCAACATGAACTATCCCACATAAGTAATAAGTCTTATCAAATAACTTTGATGCGACGCTATTTTTTTAGAATAGCTAATTATTTAAAAAATAAATATGGTTATGATGCAATTGTTACAGGGGAGTCATTGGGACAGGTTGCAAGTCAAACAGTAAAGAGTATGGAAACAATCGAGAATGTTCTTGACAATAAGACAATTGTTTTAAGACCATTACTTTCATATGACAAGATAGAAATCATTAAACTTGCAAAAAATCTAGGAACATATGATATTTCAATTTTGCCTTATGCTGATTGTTGTTCATTATTTGTTCCTAAATCACCAGTCACAAAGCCTAATATTGAAACAGCTAAAAAATTGGAATCTGAGTTATCACTTATTGACAAAATTTTTGATGATACTATAGCTAAATATATTAAAATAATTAATTAACCTATGAATTACATAGAGAAACAAATTATCCAAAAAATTAATGAATATGAAAAGATTTCATTGTTTTTTCATGAAATTCCTGATTTTGATGCTTTAGGCTCTTGCTTTGCTTTAAAATTGTATCTAAATGATAAATTTCCTGATAAGCAAGTTGAAATAATTGGTCTTGATATTTTAAATAGTAATTTTTCAAAAAATTTATTTATTTTTGAACCAAAACATATTTCAAATGAATATTTAAAAAATTCGTTAGGTATTATTTTAGATACTGCGAACTCTATGAGAGTGTGATCAAATAGACAAGCTAATTGCAAAGAATTAATTAGAATTGATCACCATCCATTAGTTGAAACATTTTGTGACATTGAATTTATCGATGACAAAGCATCTTCAACATGCGAATTGGTTGGTATGTTAATGTTTAATTGAGATAAAACATATGTAAGTGCACCAGTCGCAGCATATTTATATGCAGGTATTTTAACTGATACTGGAAGATTTTTATATTCATCAACTAGATCAGAAACTTTTGAACTATGTGCTAAATTGCTCGAAAAGAAATTTGATAGAGATACTCTTTATAGAAGTATTTATTTAAAGTCATTAAAACAATCAAAATTTGAATCTTATATAGTAAGTAGAATTCAAATAAACAAAGATTTGAAATTTGGTTATGCAATAATTCCGCGCAATGCATTCGATAAATTTGACATTGATTTAAGAATAAGTATGGTTCATGTTTTTAACAACATTAGGGAACTAGAAGTTTGGATGACTATTTATTATGATGACACAATAAATAAATGGAGAGGCTCATTACGTAGTCACAAATTACCAATAAATATTATTGCAGAAAAATATTCAGGTGGTGGACATGTTCACGCTGCAGGTTTTACATTAGAACGCAAAAGTGATTACAAACGATTAATAGCGGATTTATCAAAATACATTATTAGTAAGCAAAAGGAAGATATTGGCGAAGATGAGTAATAAAATTATTTTTATCATAATAATTTCATTATTAGGATTAGTTCTTCTAATTCAAATTGTGTTTCTTTTCCGCAATTTGCTAATAGGTTATATTAAAAATAAAAATCATTTAAAAAATAAAAAGCGCAAAAAAGTCATTGAACAAGTTGATATTTTTATTAATAATGTTGTTACTTCATTAGCCAAGCTCTCATATGATAAAATTGGTGGTATTATCATCATTGAGAATAGAGATAATTTAGATAAATATATTAATTTAGGTACTAAAGTTAAATCAGATTTTCTTCCAGAATTTATAACAAGTATTTTTTATAATCATAAATCTCCATTACATGATGGTGCTATGATTGTTCGTGATTTAAAGATTTGTAGTTTATCAAGCTATTTGCCACTAACTAGAAGAATAATTTCAGTAGAATATGGTTCACGTCATCGTGCTGCATTTGGTATTTGTGAATATTTTGATTGTTTATCATTCGTAGTTAGTGAAACTAGTGGTAATATTACTTTTGCATACAAAAGTATTATTAGAAGATTATCATCAAACCCAATTCAATTAACGATAGAATTAACAGAGATTTTTAGAAAATTTTGGATATATAATAAATTTGTTAGAAAAGATTAGTTAAATTTAAAAGAGATAAATTTTATTGAAGAACCCATTTCAATAAATTTTTTTTCATATTCAGTTAACATACCATTTGTTTTTTTGAATTTATATAAATTTTTAACATGTTTAATGATATCAATATCTTTACGTGCTTTAATAATTTCTAGTGAATAGTTGTATAAGTTATCATTATCTGTTTTGAATTCAACAATACCATCCTTTGCTAGTATTTTTTTATAGATGTCAAGATAATTATTAGATGTTAATCTTCTTTTGGCATGCCGTTTTTTTGGTCAAGGGTCTGAGAAATTTAAAAATATTTTGTTAAAAAAATTATTTGGGAAATAATCAAATATTTGTTTTATATCAATTGCTAAGAAATTAATATTTGTTAGTGGCTCAGTCATTTTATTTAATTTATTAATAGCTTTTCAAATAACGGTCGGAAATTTATCTAGTCCAAAAAAATTTATATTTGGATTATTTTGAGCCATTTTAATAATAAAATCTCCTTTGCCCATACCAATATCAAGATAATTTAATTTATTATTTTTTGGTAATTCTTTAAAATAGTATTTAGAACTTTTAACAAGTTCTAAATCATTTTTAATTTTTCTTAGTCTTCCCATTTTCGGTATTTGAATCGAAGAAATCAAATGAGTTTTCAAATTCATCTATATTAATTTCTTTATCAATAATCGGTAATTCCTTAATTGATTTAATTCCAAATAAATCAAAAAATTTACTAGTTATTTCATACAAATATGGTTTCCCTGGAGTTTTTGCTCTACCAGTACATTTAATTAAATCTAATTTTGTTAGTTTTTCTAATGCATTAAGTGCATTATGACCTCTAATTTTTTCTACATATGATGATGAGCAAGGTTGATTATAAGCAACAATAGCTAGAGTTTCAAGTAATGATTGAGTAAGAGGATTTTTGTTTTTTATATCATAGATTAATGAAAGTTCACTATGATTTTGTTTTTTAGTTAATAAATGAAAAGTATCACCATATTGTTCAATGGTAATTCCACGATCAGGATTTTGATCATATTCTTTTTTCATTTCTTTTAATACCTTATGAATATCATCAGAAGGTATTTTAATTACCTTTTTAATTTCATTGATTGTAGTACCATCATTACCCTTAATGTAAAGTAGACTTTCGATTATTGATTTTGTGTTGTTACTCATATTACTCCTTTATAATAGATATACAAATTTCATTATTTCCTTGATTTTGTGAAATAGTAATTTTACCATATCTTACTAAATCTAAAATTGCCAAAAATGTTGTTACAATAAATTGCTGCGTAATTTTTATTGGATCAATTTGTGATAAATATTCACTAAAACTAATAGTTTTTGATTTATATTTTTTTAAAAATTCCCATAATTCTTCTTCAATATCTTGAATAGATAATTCTTGCACAAGAATTTTTCTTTGAACAAGAGCTGACATTTTATATTTACCAATGGCATCTATTAAAGCTTTTGAAATTTTATCAAGTTCAATTTTATTAGGTAAAACTTCTTTAATTAAATCATTAGGTTCATAAGCCTTAGCATCATTAGTTTGTTTAACTAACATTTGTTTTCTTAATTCATGTTTAGTTTGTAAATGACTGACAACCTCTTTATATTTGCGATATTGAATAATTCTTTGAATAAATTTATCACGTTCATATTCAAAAGAACTATCATCGATTATTCCATTTTCACTAGGGATTAATTTCTTTGATTTTAATGAAATTAAATAAGCACTCATTTCAAGATATTCACTAGCTAACTCAATATTGATAGTGTTTATTTGTGATTTTATATAATCAAGAAATTGACTTGCTAGTGTAGCAATATCAAGATTCAAAATGTCCATTTTCTTTTCACGAATTAAAGTGTCAAGTAAATCTAATGGACCTTCAAAATCTTTCAATTTAAGATTTAAATCATTATTGTCCATTGTTTATTCTCTTGTAATAGTTAATAACAAACTCATCGTGTTTTACTTGTTTGTATTTTTCAAAATCTAGTAAATCAAAATGCATAAAAACATTACAGTTATATGATTTTTTTAATGTGGAGATAATAAGTTCATCAGCATAGGGATAGAATAATTTGTAGATTGTTTTACCGCCAATTATGAACACATTTTTATCTTTAGCAAAATTAATTACTTCTTTAAAATCATTAAAAACTTTTACGCCTCCAGGTGCAATAAAATTTTTATCTAGTGTAACAACTATATTTTGTCTATTTGGTAATGGTTTAGAACCTCATGAAGCAAAAGTTTTTTCACCGCAAACAACAATATTGTTCAAAGTTGTAGAACGGAAGTGATTCATTTCATCCTTTATTGATCAAGGCAAATTATTATCAATACCAATACCATGATTTATATCTTCACATCAAATCATTTTAATCATATTAAACTGCCACCTCGGCTTTAATTGCTGGTTCAGGATCATAATCAACAATTTCAAAATCATCGATTTCAAAATCTTCAATTCTTTCAGGAATCCTTTTAATTATTAATTTAGGTAATTTTTTGGGAGTACGTTGTAATTGTGTTTTAACTTGTTCAATATGATTTATATAAATATGTAAGTCACCAAATGTATGAATAAATTTGCCTGGTTTTAAACCAGTATATTTAGCAATGATATAAGTCAATAGTGAATATGAGGCAATATTGAATGGTACACCTAGAAATACATCCGCAGATCTTTGATATAGTTGACAAGATAATTTTCCATCTTGTACATAGAATTGGAATAGCGAATGGCATGGAGGCAAAGCCATTTTACTTACATCATTAGGATTCCATGCACTAACAATTAATCTTCTTGAATCTGGATTAGTTTTAATTTCATTAATAACTCATTTTAATTGGTCATAACCATTAAAATTACGTCATTGCTTACCATATACAGGACCTAGATTACCATATTTCTTAGCAAATTCAGGATCTTCTTTAATTTTTTTAGCAAATTCTTGTAAGCTTTCACCTTGATAATTTGGTGATTTTTTGTAAGTATCATATGGTCAATCGTTTCAAATGTTGCAATTATTATCAACTAAATATTTAATATTAGTGTCACCCTTTATAAATCATAAAAGTTCAGCAATGATTGCTTTATAATTTACTTTCTTTGTAGTTAGAAGTGGGAAATATTCAGAAATATCATATGAAGTTTGATATCCGAATGTTGAAATAGTATCAATGCCTGTACGATTATGTTTTAATTTACCATTTGTAAGTATGTATTGTAATAATGTTAAATATTGCTTCATTAATAACGAGTTCCTTTTGCTGGTTCATCTTTTTGTTCAAATACATGCGGACGTTTTTTATTGTCTTTAATTAGATTAAACATTCTCATATATTCATTAGAAATAATATCATGTGCTTGAGTTACAGTAAAATTAATGTTAATATTTGCATATTCTTGAGGTTTAATTTGTTTCATAAAACTAACATAAGCTATTTTGCTTTTATTTTTATATCCATATTTTTTAGATTCTTTATTTTTATCAGTTAATCCAGCAATAGCAACAGGAATGATTGGGACTAATGAATTATATGCAATTCTAAAGCTTCCAATATGAAAATCAATAATTGTTTCGGGGTTATAATTTCTTGTACCTTCAGGAAAAATGATGATAGAACGTTTATCGGTTTTAAAATTTATTTCATTATTGAATACAAGGAATGTACTGCGAAAATTGTTACGGTCAATGAATATTGTGTCAATAAGTTTTAACAGATATGCTAGGAGTGAATTGTTAGATAATTCTTGTTTTGCAACAAATCGAAAATATGGGATTTTTGTATTTTCATATAAAATTTTAAAAAGAACAATAGGATCCATATTTGATTTATGGTTAGCAACATAAAATGCAGGTACATTTGGAATGTTAATACTACCTTGAGATTGAATTTTATACCTTTTGATAAAAAGAAATTTCTTAGCTAATTTATAAATTGTTCGATATCGAATTTCAATTGGCATTGATTCAGGATTGACTAAGTATTTTTTAGATTTACCCTTAGCTAAACTTGCGCTTATTAAAAAAGCTAAAGAAACTCATGGAATTGCAATTAATCAACCAATAAATCTGAAGAATTTACCCATATGAATATATTTTAATAATATTTATATTATTAATGATTATATTTATTCATTATTCTATCAAAATCTACATCATTGACAAAATCATCAATAATTTTAATTACATTATCAGTACATGAACTTATTTTTGTTAATTCATCATTAGTGAATTTGCTAAGCACATAGTTAATAACTTGGCTTTTATCATTTGGTTTACCAATACCAACACGCACACGTTTAATATCTTCGGTACCAAGTAATTCAATGATATTTTTAATACCATTGTGGCCACCACTACTACCTTTTAATCTAATACGGATATTACCTAAATCAGTATCTAAATCATCAGCAATAATTAATATATCTTTGTGATCTATTTTATAGAAGTTAGCAATTTGTTGAACAAATTGTCCAGATAAGTTCATGTATGTATATGGTTTAGCAATAATGAATTGTTCACCATTTTTATTATTAATTTTCTTAAATCAACCATTGAATTTATTTTCGTCAAGAAATGTATTATTTTTTTTAAGTCATGCATCAACAATCATAAAGCCAACATTATGCTTGGTATTATCATATTGATTTGGAAAATTCCCTAACCCAACAACCAGTTTCATTAAATTTTCTTATCTAGTTTTCTAATTTTCTTTGCTTTGGAAATGTAATAGTAAGCTATATATGCAATACATCCTAAATAAACTAAAATCATTTCAAATAGGATAAACAAACCACCAAGGGTTAAAACAGTGTTATTATTATTTCTAATCAATCGCATTCATGAAATATAAAATTCTGAGCTAGAAGTATATTTTGGTTTGCAAGATGCTCCTAATAGTAGCATGATTAAAATTGCAACAAATAATGCAATTAAAATTTTTGGAACATAACTTAGCGAAACTTTATTATGTAAAATTAGATTACCAATAAACTGAGCAATGTACAATGTAAATCATAAACAATCAAGAATAATAACAATAATAGCAAATGTTGATAAATTTGGAATAGCTTCCACAGATATAGTTTGATGTCAGAATCCAAGTCATCAATTTGAATTATCTTTAGTAGATGCTCCAAATAAAGCGATGATAGTTATTAAATAAAGTGTTGCCCCAATTATTACATTAGCGTATGTCAATCTTGTAAAAATTTGACAAATTTTCATTTTCTTCACTACATTAGCATTAACAATAGTCCCACTGTTTGAATGTTCGACACGAGAAGTGTTTAATCTTTTTGTATTATTCACTTTAGTTGTATTAGCCATAATTATTTAGGTTTTTTATTTTTGTCTTGTTCTTTTAAACTATTAATTTTATTACCGTAGTGAGCATCAATAAATAATTGTTTTAATTCATTTACACGAGGTAAACGAGGGTTTGCTCCTGTGCATTGATCATCAAAAGCTTCAATTGACATTTTATCAAGAATCTTCTCAAAGTCAGCATCATTAACACCATATTCCTTTGTTGATTTTCAAAGTTTTACTGATGCAAATAGCTTTTGAACTTCTTTAATTAGGTTATCAATTTTTTGTGTTTGATCTTTACCTTTTATACCCAATTCATCAGCAATCTCACAATATTTTTCTCTTACATCATTGTATTTAAATTGAGGTCAATACATTTGTTTTTCATTTTCGAATTTTGCTGCATTATATCGCATTACATATGGTAAATATATTGCATTAGCAGCCCCATGCATTACACCAAAATGTCCACCAATTTTGTGTGATAATGAGTGAACTACACCAAGATATGCATTACCAAATGCGATACCAGCAATAGTTGCAGCATGGGCAATAGCTTCTCTTGCTTCTTTATCTGTAGTTCCGTGTTCATAAGCACGTTTTAAATATTTAAAAATCAATTTAATACCTTGAATTGAGTATGGTCTTGTAAATTCAGTAGCAAGAATAGATACATATGACTCAAAGCAATGGCTCAATGCATCTGCAGCTGTAACAGCTGTCATTCTTGGAGGTAATGACATCATAAATTGTGCGTCAATAATTGCAATATTTGGTACAAGTGCATAATCAGCTAGTGAGTATTTAATATGTGTTTTCTCATCAGTAATAATTGCAAATGGAGTTACTTCAGATCCAGTACCAGCAGTTGTTGGAATGCAAACTAATTGCACTTTCTTTGGTGTTGGGAACTTAACAATACGCTTACGAATATCTATAAATCTTATTGCTAGATCTGCAAATTTAACATTTGGATATTCATTGTAGAACCACATCATTTTAGCAGCATCAAGAGAACTACCACCACCAAAAGCAATTATTGCCTCTGGTTGGAATTCTGAAATTTCTTTTGCACCTTTATATGTTGTAGCACATGATGGATTTGGTTCAACATTAGTAAATGTTTTTATTTTCATTCCATATTTTTCAAGAATATGGGTAATCTTTTGACCAAACATTCCCCAAATGAAATTATCAGAAACGATAAATACTTTTTTAACACCATCATCTCTTAAATCTTTTAAACCTTCTTCAATACATCCATACTTAAAATATACCTTGTTTGGTATACGCATTCACAACATATTTTCTCTTCTCATAGCTACCTGCTTTACATCTAATAAATTTTCTGGTCCAATATTTTGACTTGTCGCATTACCACCGACTGAACCACATCCGATAGTAAATGTAGGCAATAATTTAAAGTTATAAAAATCACCAACACCGCCTAATGATGACGGAGAGTTAATTATTAATCTTCCAGTATTAGCATTATTACTAAATTTAACAACTTTATCAGCACCTGCTAATTCATCACAAAATAAAGATGAGGTGTGTCCAGGACCGAGTCTTAATAATTCTTTTTGAATTCTTAAAGCATCATCAAAATTTTTAGCTTTATATAAAGAAACAAAGTCTGATAGTTTTTCATGAGATAATGGGTTTTTAGCTGTATAATCATTTGTTACTACAACCAACATCTTAGCTCATTTAGGAACTTTAATACCAAAAAGTTTTCCTAAGTCTTGTGCATTTTGACCAACCATTCCTGGATTTAAAATATGCGCACCATTTTTAATTAAAAACATTTTGTCTGCAATTTTTTTAATATCTTTTTGGTTTGTAATTACATAAGCTTGTTGATTTGTAAATTCATTAACTACCTTGTCATAGATATTACTTAATGCAATAACAGAGTTTTCAGTTGCACAAATCATACCATTATCAAATGTATTAGATTGGATTATTGAAGCTATTGCCATTCTAATATCAGCTGTAGTGTCAATAATTGCTGGACAATTGCCAGGACCAACACCAATAGCTGGTTTGCCTGATGAGTATGCAGCTTTAACTAAACCACTACCACCTGTTGCTAAAATTAAGTCACATTGATGCATCAATTCACTAGTATCTTCCATTGAAGAATTATTAGGTAATCAAGAAATAATACCCTTTGGTGCTCCAGCAGCTACTGCAGCATCATGAATTATTTGTGCAGCTTTAACAGTACAGTTATAGGCACGTGGATGTGGAGAGATAATAATTCCATTACGCGTTTTTAAACATATTAAAATTTTATAGATTGCTGTTGAAGTTGGATTGGTTGTAGGAATAATACCAGCAATTACACCTTTAGGTACTAATATTTTTTTATATCCAGAAGGAATATCTTCATCAACAACACCACATGTTTTCATGTATTTATATTTGTTGTAAATATATTCAGCAGCAAAATTATTTTTAATAATTTTATCTTCCAAAACTCCCATTTTAGTTTCAGCGATAGCCATTTGTGCTAATGGAATTCTTTGTTCATTAGCAGCCTTTGCAGCCATATAGAATATATGATCTACTTGTTCTTGTGAGAAAGTTGCAAATTTTTGTTGTGCATTCCTTACAGAATCAACAATTTTTCTTATGTTTAACATAATGTAGTTATTATATAAAATTTATAAAAACAAGATAATTTACATTATCTTAAAAATTCAGTTATTAAGTTTTTAATTTCTTGTGTATTTTTATAACCAACAAACATGTTGAATGGTTTACCATCTTTAAAAAATATGACTGTTGGTATTGATTGAATATTTAATTTTCTAGCTAATGTTGATTCACGGTCAACATTAACTTTAAAAAAATTAATATTTTGGTATTGATCAGAAACTTGATCTAATATTGGTGAGAGCATTTTGCATGGTCCACATCAATCAGCATAAAAATCAATAATAACATATTTGTTTGTTTTTATTGCTTGTTCGTAATTGACAGTGATTAATTCATTTATTGGCATTTATTTTTTATCTTTTAGATTTTTTTCAAAAACAGCTTTTTCTACTTTAATATCTGGAACTTTATTCTCAGCAATAGCAATTTCAATGGATTTTATCATTTTGCTATTAGTTTTCATTATAAAGTTACATTTAGGGTAATTACTACATCCAACAAATTTTCTTTTACGTTTATTTAATTTAAGTACTAAGTCACCACCACATTCTGGACATTTTAGGCCAGTTTTCTTTGGCTGAATTGCATTTGGGAATTCATTGTATTTACATTTTGGGAAGTTAATACAGCCAATGAAGCGTAAACCTTTATCTTTAGTATATCGATATACTAAATCTCCACCACATTTAGGACATTTTCTACCAATATAAATGCTTTGATCAGGTGTTTTTTTAGACTTTTGAATAGATTTATTAAGTATTGGTTGAAATTTAAAAATTGGTTCCTTTCAATCAATTTTTCCATCAGCAATATCATCTAATTTATCTTCAAAATCTTTTGTAAATTCTTTATCCAAGATAAAATCAAAGTATTTGTCAAGGAATTTTACAACATCATTACCAAGTGGTAATATTTTATATGAATGGGATACAAGTTCTGCATATCCACGTTCTATAGCCATGTTTGCCATTGAACGATATGTTGATGGTCTTCCCACACCAGCATTATCTAGTTCTTTAATTAGAGAAGCTTGTGTATATCTTGCAGGTGGTTCTGATGTATGCTTCTTAATGTTAATAGCTGTTATATCATCAATAGTTTCACCCAATAAATTGTCTGAAAGACATAAATCTCTTGTTGATAATTCAAAATCATCTTGATAAACTTTCTTATACCCTGGTTCAATTAAAATACGAGAGTAAGTATAGAATTTGTTTCCATTGTTAATAATACGGGCAATAGTATTTTCATACTGTGCAGGGGTCATAAAACTAGCAATAGTTCTGCATCAAATTAAGTTGTATAATTCGTATTCTTCTTTTCCAACTTTATTTTTAATTGATTTTGGTGTGATAAATGGATCAATTACACGAATAGCCTCATGGGCATCTTGAACATTATTAGCTTTATCTTTTGTTGGTGCAGATTTGGGAAGTCTAAAATACTGAGGACCAAATTCTTTAGTAATAAATTTTTTTGCTTGTTCTACAAAATAAGATGAAACACGCACACTATCAGTACGTGGATAACTAATTAATGCTACATATTCATTGTCAATTTTTACACCTTCATATAATTTTTGTGCAACAAATGTGGCTTGAGAAACACTCCATTTTAATTGGTTAATTGCATCTTGTTGAAGTGTTGAAGTTTTATATGGGTCTTTTGGATTAGAACTATATCGTTTAGGTTTGTCAATTTTATAAATTTTAAAATTCTTTGTTAAATTTGCCTTTACTTTTTCAGCAGAAGCTAAATCAATGAAGTTAATACCGCTTCCTTCTTCATCTCCAGGATTTTCAACATTGATATTTTTGAGTGAAGGATTAATTTTACGAAGAATTAATTTACCATATTTAGTAGAAACAGGATCTAATGTTCATCAATCTCTTGGTTTAAAATTATTAATCGCCTGTTCACGATCATAGATCATTTTCAGAGCAACGGATTGAACTCTTCCAGCACTTCTACCACCAGTTTTGCTTCTTACTTCTTTAGATATTTTATATCCCACAAGTCGATCTAATAATCTACGTGAAAACTGTGAATGAATTCAATTTTCATCAAGTTCTCGCGGATGTTTTAAAGCTTCTAGAATTGCTAATTTTGTGATTTCGTTAAAAGTAATACGTTTACATTTTTTTTGATCTTTTTCTGGCAAAACACTATAAACATGTCAGGAAATAGCCTCACCTTCACGATCAGGGTCAGTTGCTAAATATATTTCATCTGCTTTACTTGCTGCTTGTTTAATATTACTTACAATCTTTGATTTAGGTTGTAATCCTTTTTTTACTGAAGGAATTATTCATTTTGGTTCTAGTGTTTTTTCATCAAAACCTAAATTGTTTGATGGTAAGTCACGAATATGTCCAATTGTGGCGATAATTGTAAAATTATCATCTTTTAAATATTTATTTATTGTTTCGATTTTATTAGGTGACTCAATGATAAGCAGTTTGTTCATAAAGAATCTAATAAATTATATAAAAGTATTAATGCCATAATGACATATCTATATATATTTTTAATTAGTTTTTATTTATAAAAACTATTTTGAAATTTTGAAAATTCTTGATTTTTTTCAATTTTAGTCTTGAATTAGTGCTAATTTCTACAATTTTATTTGTATACAAATAAATTTTTATGTTTTGATTGATTAAATACTCTTTTGTCTCATCATTTACAAATTTTGTATCATCAAAAAAAATTACAGGATTATTTGTTCCATATAAAAATCTAGGTGATATTTTTTGATCATAACCATATGTTTCAGAAACAAAACAACATTGCTTTCAATTTATTGTTTTCATAAGTCCCTCATTGTTAATAATTGACTCCATATTGTCAACATAAACAATAAAAGGGAGATTGTTTTTGATTAATAAATTTAAACTATCAGGATTTAAATTTTCATACCTAAAACATAAAACATAATCATTGTTTGCTAAAAACTTTAAACATTGGACATCTTCTTTGATAATTACTGATTCAATGCATATATGTTTTTTATCCATTAAATCAAAATTACCGTGATAAAAAACAGCAAATGGTGGTTTATATACAGTTCTTAAATAGTAAGGGTATATATCATCTATTATTGTTATGTAATGGCATTTAATGCCATTACATAACTCATTTACTTGGTCATTATTTATCTGTTCTTTATTTTTTAGTGTGCAATAAACTTCATCCCAAATGAATTTGTGTTTTATTAGCATATAAATTAATATTTTATTCATTATTCCTCCATAATATAAAATGAAAAATTTAATGATTTTAAATGTTTATTGGGCAAAATAGATTAAAATAAAATTATGGAAGTTAATTTTTATTTAAATACGAAGTATTATTTTGGTAAGGGTTGTGTTAAGAATAATCTTAGTCAAGAAATTAAATTATTAAAGCCAAAATGCATAATGTTAATTTATGGTGGTGGTTCTATTAAAACTAATGGGATCTACAATACTGTAATTAATGAAATTAAAAAAACAAAAATTAAGTTTATTGAACACTCTGGTGTTCAACCTAATCCAATAGATATTGATACATATAAGGCATGTATTAAAGCAAGAAATAATAAAGTAGATTTAATTGTTGCTGTTGGCGGTGGAAGTGTTATTGATGAAGCTAAGGTAGTAAGTAATTTAATTACCAATAAACAATATAAGAATGCATGAGATTATATGGATAATGATGGAAAAACTAAAAATCAACCCATTCCAGTATTTTCAATTATTACCATTGCTGCTACAGGTAGTGAAAACAATTATAATTCAGTGATTACTAATAGTAGGACTCATGACAAATGAGGTGTAAGAAATCAAAACCGACCAATGGTTTGCTTTGAGGATCCAACATATACATTTAGTGTAAATAAATGACAAACTGCTAGTGGTAGTTTTGATATTATGTCTCATTTATTAGAGCAATATTATGACATAAAAAATCATTTTGAATGAACAAAGCAATATATTATTGCTAATATAAAAACTTTGCTAAAGTTTGTACCTATTGTTTTGAAACAGCCAAATAATTATGAAGCAAGAGCAAATATTTTATGAACTTCTTCATGAGCATTAAATGGTTTAGGATCAATTAATACTTGTGGTGGTGATTGAAAAGTCCATGGGCTTGAACATGCATTAAGTGGTAGATGGAACATATCACATGGTGCTGGATTAGCATTAATAACTCCAGTGTATATTAGATACATGTGCAATCATGATAAGAGATTTAAGGCATTGACTATGGAATTATCACAAGCATTATTCAATAATAAATCAGTTGATTATTTTATAAAGCAGATTCAAAATTTTATTAAATTGCTAGGTTTACCAACTAAGTTAACATGTTTTAAAGAAGTTAAAAAGGTAACAAAACAAGATTTTGAATGATTATCAGCTGCATTTGATCGTAATACAGAAGGTTATCATCAATTAGGTGTTGATATTTACAAGGAATTAATATAGTTGCAATTTATGGTGCACATGAAGAGACTCGAACTCTTACTCCATTAAGAATTAGATCCTTAGTCTAACGCGTATACCAATTCCGCCACATGTGCATATAATATAGTATACAATGTTGTTGGAATTTGAGTTAATTCTCAAAAAATTAATATTTTTGCTTTTACTCTAAAACTTATTTTATGAACCTATTACTTTAGGAATAAGAAATTCATCTCCAGTTAAAAAGTCATCTGGATAACATTCTCTTATGTGATTTGCAATATTTGTAGCTATTTCAATAGTAGGTGCATAAATATATTGCACAATGTGATTACCCATAAGTGGAGAAAATGCTTTATCACCAATATTACCAGGATTAAAATTACCTCTAAATGTTAATGATGTTCCTTCCCACCATGATTGTGTGCCAACTAAGCCTGCATTTGAGAATGCTCTTACATTAATTGCATTTAAAGTTGATGGGAAATCAATACCATACATTAC
>ONDN01000043.1 GCA_900316595.1 uncultured Mycoplasmataceae bacterium
ATAATTAGAGGTGGTTTTAATTTAAAAACATTTTTTATGGCAACAATTCTTTCTTTTTCAGTAATTGAAGAAAGATATTTACTTTCTGCACCACCTCAGACTACGCAAGATTTAATAATATCAAACTTACAAGATGATCTATTTGCAAGTTCAAGACCAGTCCTATTAATGGCTGGATTAGATATTGAATTCTTTTTTATTGCACCACTACATAAGATATGATGTGAAAAGCGTTTTAATAAATTTTGAATACTAATTGATTTAACTTCAACTTTTTTCGACATAACTAATTACATTATATATTATTAGATATCTATGTATTAGATACTAATAAAATGAATTTTATTTAGTTTCTTATAGATTTTTAAGTGCTGATTAACACGGAAATAGATATTTCCTTTGTTAGATAAGAAGAAGTTAATAATTTCATTTATTTTGTTAGATGATATTCTTTTTGGTGAATTGTTTATTAATAATTGGTAGACTAACTCAATTTGTGTTTTTCTATCTTGCTTTTTGAAGAATGTTAGATCATAATGTTGTTTTATCCATTTTTTGTATGAACTGTATGCATTTAAAGAAAAACTCTCTTTTGATTTATTAATTTTTGTAATGTCTTGGTAAATTTTGTAGAATTTTTTATCATCGAGTCGAGAAACTTCTTTACGAATTTTGTTGCGTAAAAATTTTACATCTTCATTAGTAACATCAATAGCATATTCAATATGATGTTTGTTACAATAATTTTTTAATTCAATTTTTCTAATTTCAATAAAAGGACGAAAAATTCTTAGGTCATAATAAAAGTTTTCTTTTTTAATGCCATAAAATAATAATTGTGATTTTTTTTGTTTTTGCATATAATAGCTTTCAACAAAATCATCAGCATTATGCCCCATTAATATTTGCTTGATATTTGTTTTATTTGCAATAGATAAAAAGAATTGATATCTTTTAATTCGTGCCCAATTTTCAAAGTTCTTTACTTGATTTGTATTGTAAATGTTTTTATTTATGTTTAACAGGTAAAATTTTATTTTGTATTTATCACAATATTTCTTAACTATGGCTTGATCAATATCTGATGTATCACGTCAGTGATAATTTACATGGCATACTCCATATATTTCTTTGTGATATTTAGATAATAAGGCCATTGAATCTGGGCCACCAGATACAGCAGCTAAATATTTATTTTTGAGCATTAGGAACTTTTGGCAAACCTGGCATACGGAAAATGCCTTCACATATAGGGATAATTAATTTTGCTCCATGTGAGATCAAGATGTCTTTAATGATAATTTTGTCTGTTTTTTTATAGATTACATTTTCTTTATTTGAAGAAAAAGAGATTGGTGTTTTTGCCATACAAATGTAATAATTAAAATTATTAAATTTACTTATTTTTGATTTTGCTAATGGTTCATATTGAACTTTTGTATTGAAACCATAAATATTTGTAACTATATCTTGAATTTTTTTAGTGATTGAATCATTTAATTGGTATGCGAAATGAATTTTATTTTTACATTGAGTTGCTTTAATAACTAATTTAACTAATTTCTCAAAAGTAGATTTCTTATTTGACATTGGATCGCAAAATGCAAAATTTAATTTTTGGTTTTTTAATCATTTTGTTAAATAGTTAATTTGATCAATTTTATCATCTTTAAATTTATTGATAGCAATAACAGGATTGTATCCAGTATTTCTTATTAATTTGATGTGTTGTGCTAAGTTTTTAATGCCAATATCAAATTGTTCATGTCAATCACTACATTTTTTAGAATGGTAAAAGATTGATTTTAGAGTTAAACATAGAACAATTGCATCAGGAACACCGTATTCTCTACCGATTATGTCCACAAACTTCTCAAATCCTAAATCACTACCGAATCCGGCTTCAGTAACAACATATTTTGCATATCTAAATGCTTCATTGATAGCAATAATACTATTGCAACCATGTGCAATATTTGCAAATGGTCCACCATGAATAATACATAGGTTATTTTTCAATGTAGATAAACAATTTGGTTTCATCAAATTTTCAGCAAGAATTCTAATAGAGTTATCTAAATGGAAATCTTTGACATAAATAGGTTTTTTGTTTTTAGTGTACGCAACAACGATATTATTTATTCTTTTAATAAAATCGTCTAGGTTTTTAGATAAACATAAAATAACCATTATATCAGAAGCAGCGGTAATGTCAAATCCTGTTTTGTATTTGATTTTATTTGTAATGTTAACTTCAATTTCTCTTAGACTACGAACAGATAAATCAATTACTCTTCGTCAACTTATTGTTTTTGGATCAATATTTAA
>ONDN01000082.1 GCA_900316595.1 uncultured Mycoplasmataceae bacterium
ACCTAAAAATGAAAATTTAAAAAATACTATTCCAGAAGGAACTAAAATAAATAAAATAGAAAAAGAAGGAGAAGTATTAATTATAGACTTTTCAGAGGAGTTTATTTCAGAACATATGGGAGGAGAAAAAGAAGAAAAGTTAACAATTCAAGCAATAGTAAAAACACTAACGGAATTAACGGAAATAAATGGAATAAAAATAAAAATTAATGGAGAAGAAAATAAAAAATTTAAAGATGGATTAATAAAATTTGATAAAATATTTGATAGGAATTTTTAATTTTTAAATATTTTATAAATATTAATTGAATTTTTTATATTTTTTAAATTGCGCAAAAAATTTTCTACTTCAAGCAAAGAATTAATATTAAATTTATTTTTGTAATTAATATTATTGCTTAAATTATTATTTGATTTATTGCAATAATATTTATTTTTTTTGTCATTTTCCATTTTTACAAAATCCTCTTTTCAATATAAATAATTAATATATAATATTCGAAAGAATTAAATAAGTTAAATAAATTTATTAAATTAGCATGTGAATTATTATCTTATGATGGTAGATTGGCAATTATTTCTTACCATTCACTAGAAGACAGAATTATTAAAAATACATTTAATAAACTGACTACTTCTCTTATTCCTATAGAGGTTCCTATTATTGATCAAGATATCAAATACTCACTAGTTAATAAACATCCTATTGTCCCAAGCGAACAAGAAATAATTTGCAATAATCGAGCACGATCTGCTAAATTGCGTGTGATAATGTGTGATGACAAATCTCGAGGTGTAGCTCATGTATAAACTAAAAAAGGTTTTTGGAGTTATATCATTTGAAACAAGATATATAAAAATAATCATTGTTGATGCTTCAAACAATGATTTACATTGCTTGTATTTCAAAAAAGTGATTTATTCAGGCTGTGACATGAATGGTAAATTAAATGATATTCTTGGTACAAGAAGAATTTTAATAAGTGAACTTATTAAAGTTGATAAATTTATTGGTAATAAAGTAAAACGTTACATTTTGAATATTTCTAATTTACAAATTAGCATGACTAATCAAACAATAGCCAATCAAGGCTTTAAGTCTGAAAGTGATATATATAAATATATTGATGAACATCCATATTATCAGGGTTCAAAATGCATTAAACATCAAATTATTGGCTATGTTGTTAATGGTGAATTAATGAATGTATTTCCAACAGAATCAGAATTTGATATTAAATGTATAAACTGTTTTATTAAAAAAGATATTATTTCGGAATATGAAAATTTATTTGACAAACTGTTAATTAATAAGATAGATTTATACACTAATGCTTTCTCATTTGCAGATGCATTCTCATTAAATGGCAATTCATTATTAATTGATATTGATGATGATCATTGTAATCTTGTAGAATATAATGCAAACAAAGAAATTGTATCTATACAGAATACTAATTTTGGCACAAATTGGTTAAAAAGTCAATTAATACATAAGCTAAAATTTGATGATGATAGTAAGATTGAATTTTTAGTTCATAATATCAAATATTTAAATAATTGTTCTAACAATCCTATAGTGGCAAATTATTATCAGGACAAGTATTTGAAAGTAAAACAATTATGTTTAGAAGACTTTAAGAAAATTTGTTTGTCAGTTGTTAAAAACCAAATTAATAGTTTCGATTCATATTTAGTAGATAAGCAATTTGATGAAATAAAAATTAATTGTTCTAATGGATTTAATGAATTATATTCACTTGCAATTAAATTAAATTATTTAGAAATAAAAGGCAAAAAAGTTGAAATGTGTAATGAATCAATTTTAGGTTTGGAAGATGAATATGTCACCCATTTATTTCATGTATTAAAAGATATTAGTAGACATTATGAGAAAACTGGAGATATAAAATTAACAAGTTTAGATGCATTCTTCTCAGAAGAAATGGGTCTAAATCAATTCCACAAAAACATTATTATTAAATTTGGAATTCAAAGCACAAAAATATGATCAAAATTAGGGGATGGTGATTAATTATGTCAATTATCGATGAAATAATAAGTAATAAAAACGAAAACAAAAAAACTAACGATATCAATTCATTGATATCAAAGAGCAAGTTCAAAAATAATTTTCTAGATCTTGAAAACAACTATGGTAATTTTAAAATTACTGTTTTGGGTATTGGTGGTGCTGGATGCAATGTTATTGCAGAAATGAAATCAACACATAAATGAGCAGATAATGTTCAATTCTATGGAATGAATACTGATGTAGGGTCATTAAAGAGAATTTGAAATTGTACAGATGTTTGGTTATTAGGAAAAGAAAGATATCGTGGTGGTGGTAGTGGTGGTGATCCAATGGTTGGTGAAACTGCTGCTAATGATGATAAAGAATCAATTAAAAATATTCTTGAAGGTAGCGATTTATTATTTTTAATTGCTGGTTTAGGTAAGGGAACTGGAAGCGGCGCAATGCCAGTAATTGCTAAGATAGCAAAAGAAATGAACATTTGTACAATTTGTTTAATACATTTACCAAGTGTTCAAGCCGAGGGCTCAAAGATATATCTTAATGCTCTTGATAGTTTAAAAAAGATTGTTGATATTTGTAATTCATATTGCATAATTAGCAATGATCGCATTATTAACAATAATAACAATGAAGTGGTTTCATTATTATCTTCTTATGCTCGCTCAAATGAAGAACTTTCAAATATTGTTAGGGTAGTAGCTGAGATAATTAACGAGCCAACCAATATAAATATTGATTTTGCTGATGTTCGTAATTTTTTCAAAAATAATCATTCATTTATGGTTTCAACAGTCACTATAAATAATAGTGAATATACAAAAAATGAGTTGTATGAAAAGATTTCAAATCAAATAAGAAATAGTTATTGCAATTTATCTATTGATAAAACATCAAATATTTTAGCTAACATTGATATTTGCGAAGATACTTCAAGTAATATTGTTTCCGATATTCGTGAAGTATTTGTAGATTTGTCTAAAAACAAAGAATTATGAATAGTTAATGGTATTAACTATCACAAGGATGATGGTAAAATTATTTTAAATTTCTTGATTTCATCAAGTGGCAAATATAATAATGATTTAAATATTAAATCACAGAGTGATGTTGTTAATAGAGTTGGAAGTAGATATATCGAAGTTGATGATGAATTGATTAATAATGAAAAATTAAATAAAATTCAGAATGAAATTAATAATGACGAACTAAAAAATGGTTTAGAATTTGAAAATTTCATTAGCGATGAAGATGAAGAGATTGCTAATATTCATGACACTAAGAGATTAGATTCTAATGAGTGCAATAAAATTTTAACTGAAGCTTTTGATATAAAAGATTTAAATGATCGAAATAACTATAGCAATTAATTTAATTGCTTAGTTTTTGCTACAATTACCTGAGCATGTTGAATAATGCGATCATGTAATTTATAACCTTTAGAAATGACCTTTTCAATATGGTCATTTTTTTGTTGAGATTTATATTCAACATCAACTGCATCCATTACATTTGGATCAAATTTATCACCGATTTTGACATTAATTTCTTCAACACCAATAGATTTTAACCATGTCTTGAACATAGTACTAAACATTTTAAGACCAATTAAAAAGTTTTTAACTTTTGGATCAGAATTCTCTTGTCCAATAGCTAAATCAAATTTAGAAATTATTCCTAGTAATTCTGATAATGAATCTGCAATAGCATATTTCTTTTTTTCAAGCAAATCTTTCTCAAATTTATCTTGCATCTTTTTGATCTCAAAATCTAGTTGTTTTTGAGCTGCCATTGCTTTTTGATTGATGATATTAATAAAATCTTTATTAAGTTCATCAAGATGTTTGGATTTTTCATTAAGTTGAATTTTTAAATCATTATTTAATTTAATTTCAGCATCTAACTGTTTTTGCAATTCTTGAGATTTTAGTTTTAAGGATTCAAGTTCATTTGGCTCTGCTTTTTTTAATTCTTCATTATTTTTTTGCTCATTTTTTTTCATAATAAAATCCCCTTAATTTAACAGATATATAATATCATAAAATCTTAATATTATCTTTATTAAAATCAGTTTATTCTTTATTTTTTTGTTTTAAAATAGAA
>ONDN01000044.1 GCA_900316595.1 uncultured Mycoplasmataceae bacterium
AAAAAGATCTTTCACCAACATTTATAATTTTATTAATTAAAAAAATCTTTTCTAGATTGACACAATTTTCAAAAATATGATCAGGTATATCCGTCATAAATTCATTAAGATAAACTGAACCAGATATATTTTGAAAACCGAAAAAAAGATTTTTATCTAAATAAACAGGCAACTTTTTTTCCTTGTATGAAACATAATTTGGGATGACTAAATTATTTGCATAATTTATGCCATTTAAATGTTTGTATATAATTTTTTCTTCAGTAATTTCGTAATCACTATCATCAAATTTACCATAAAGGCCATACCAATCAGACCCATTAAAAGATTTATCTACTCTACAATCATGATTATTTTTACTACTACATGATGTTGAATAGAGAGGGATATTTGTACTTATTAACAAAAAAGAAAGTTGAAAAATAATATGTGTATGTCTAATAGACATATTATTTAAAATCCGCTAATAACTGCACCCAAAATTTCTTGTAAAATCATAGGTAAAAATTGCATAATAACAAGGTTAGCAACAAATCTTACTATTGATCTAATAACAATTTTTAATGTAGCTCGTTGAGTACCAAGTGCAGCTGCTGCTGAAGGAGAAAGAGCAATTATTGACATAACAATAGCTGCTACATCAACTACTAATTGGATGTAAAATAAAACTGATTGGATTTCATCTATTATTGTTGCTTTTTGTGTAAATAAACCACCTTCTTGTTTTTCAAGATTGCTACTTCATGCCTCATATATCTTATCTTGAGAAACACCTAATTCTTTCTTTAACTCATTATATTGTCGATAGTCACTATCAGTAGAATTTTCTGAGTTTGAATTTATATCTTTGTAGTATAGTAAAGCATCATTTGGTGTAACATTACCATGTGTTTTTGAAAATTCTTTTCTAGTTTCAAAAATGTAATGGTCATTTTCAACCCTTTTTATAAATGGGTTAGTAGATTTACTTGAAATTGTTTGTGCAGATGGTGTATCAGCAATGATTTTAGGATAATCAACCATAGTTTTATTATCAAAATTAAGTATTCCAGCAAATTCTTCGTATTTATTGTTTAATGCTTTTATTTTTCAAATCATTGAAAGAACCATACCAGTAGCAACAACTACCATTGCATATTGCACCCCAAGAACTATTGCAGAGATTATTTCAATAACATTAAGTCCAAAACTTGCAATGTATGCAGCAAGTGATGAAGCAATTAGTACCATTGTAAGTGCTGATATACCAAGTAAACAATATTCTAAAGTTGCTTGTGAATCAGCAATCATTTGACCAGTAGTCATTGATTGAGAAAAAGAATGAATTTCTGATTCTAAGACTTTGTTATAGTATTCAACAGCATTTTCATAAAATTTTTTTGAAACTAACATATCAGAATTAGTAATTTGTTGAAAATTAAATGTATGTTCTTGTTTACGTACATCATTATCAGTAGCTGAATAAGAGTGTAAAAAACCAGCATAGAAGTCACTCTTTAGAGAGTTAGAATCATCATAAGAAACTTCTGTTTTTGCATACAATGTGCAATTATTTACAAATTTTTGTTCTAATGATGCATCTTCTTTTAAAGGTTTATCTAAAGAAATATTACCATCAAGATTAAGTGAATCAAGTCTAATATTATTTATTTTTAGTCCTGCTCTTGCTAAACTATTCAAATCATTTTCAACATTTGTTGAGTTATCTGGGGTAAAAAATTCTTCTTTTGCACAATTATCAGCATCATCCCAACTCAATTTTATGTTTTTTAAGTATATGTCATTTAATTGACTAAGCTCATAAGATCTAGAAATAGGCAATTCATATTCAGTTGAAAAGACTTTTTCATATGTGAAGTCACTATGTAGTAAATTGGCATCATCATAAAATTTATGAACATCAGCTTTTGATATTTCCCAATCAATATTGATTGAATAAATATTCTTTTCTGGAACTGATTTCATTTCTTTCATCTTTGGTTTCAAAATGTAACCAGGGATAACGTCATTGGTAAAATCTATAGAAAATTCATTTCCATCAATATCTTTTCTTGTCATACGGAACATATGATTAATATAAGAAGATATATCAGCAGATTTTGTGTTAAAGAATGGGTTATTGTATAGCTCATCCCAAGTATAATTAACACCAACAGTTTTTAAAGGAATTACTGAAGTAGTATCAAAAAACTCAGATAATTGACGTGAAGCTTCATATTCAGAAATTTTTGAATTTATATCAGACAATGATACAAGAGTTAAACCTTCTTGAAAATTACGCATTTCAACAATCAAATCTTTTTCACTTTGTTTTCAAACTAATTCATTTATAAAATTATCACCATATGTCTTGGCAGTATTGTATAAATGTGTTGATAGATCTGCATCACATTTTACTTGTGAACAATATGTTTTAAAAAATGACAAGTATGAATGAAGAACTTCACGGAAGTCAGAGACAGATATATTAGAAAATGAACGTTTAAGAAAAAGATTATAATTTTTTCTTGCATATGATTGCAACGCTTCAGTCTTGATTGTATAGCTTAATGTTTTGTTTTCACCACTATGAAGAGAAGCGTGAATGGAATTAAGATTATTTCGAAACTTGCATAATTCTAAATTATATGCATTATCATTTATCTCACCTGATGCTTTTCTTTGATCCAATTGAGATTTGTATAAAAAATCAAAATCTTCTTCCATTCGAGCATATGTTGCATCATTAATGTTGTACTTTTTATCAAGTCCACAAGTATCAATAATGCCATCTTTTTTTGCTAACGAACATGAAGTTAACAAGGTTGTTACTGCAACATTGGTAATGGCTGCACTAGCAACTGAAAGAAAAACTTTAGTTTTTTTGGATAATTTTGATAATTTGTTTCTCATATTTGTCCTCACGTAGTCCTCCTACACTATATATTATACTTTATAATAATTAAGAAACCTTATTAATTTTAGGTATTAATGTCAATCAAGTTTATAAATTAAGTACTATAAATTTGATAATTAAATTTTGAATTTATCGCACAATCAAAAAATAAGTTCCGAAATTGAACAAATTTTTGTTCACTTGTTATCCTTAAATTATATTAAATATTTATTTATAATTAAAAATATAATCTAAATGACAAGAAATGAAGATAAAATTTATTAAATCAATGTTATTTTCTACTATAGGACTGTTATCTACAAGTGTAGTTACTCCTATTGTGTTGTCAAGTTGTGGAAAGAAAAAGCAAAAAACAATTCCAGTTACAAGTGTTTCATTAGACAATGATAGATTAGATTTAATTGAAGGTGAAACTGCCCAACTAACAGCAACTGTCTTACCAGAAAATGCAACCAACAAAAATGTAGTTTGAAATTCAAGTGATGAATCTATTGCTACAGTTGATCAAAATGGAAATATTAAAGCAATAAGTGAAGGAAATACAACTATCACTGTAATCACTGAAGACGGTAAAAGAATAGCTACTTGTGAAGTTGATGTAACTAATAAAACAATTCCAGTTACGGGTGTTACATTAGATAGAGATAAATTAGAATTGGTTGAAGGTAGAGTCGCTAAACTAGTAGCGTCTATCTTACCAACAAATGCAACCAATAAAAATGTAACTTGAAGTTCATTGAAATCATCTGTTGCTACTGTTGATCAAAGCGGATTTGTTACTGCAAAAGCTCCAGGAAATGTAGAAATTGCTGTAACCACTGAAGATGGTTGGCATACAACTACTTGCAAAGTTACTGTCACTGAAAAAGTAGTTCCAGTTACAGGTGTTACATTAGATAAAGATAAATTAGAATTAATTGAAGATGATGTTGCCCAACTAAAAGCAACTGTCTTACCAGA